>CAZBWZ010000154.1:0-4805 GCA_964495725.1 uncultured Bacteroides sp. | reverse complement strand
CCCATCCGACAGTGATAAGGATGCCGGCGAGCACTGACAGCGGCACGTATTTTACAACGGGGCCGAGTCCGAAGAGCACGGCAAGCAGGAAGAGAGCATGTACCACACCGCTGAGCTGGGTGCTACCACCCGACTTGACGTTGACAACAGTACGCATGGTGGCGCCGGCGCCAGAGAGACCGCTGAAGAGACCGGTCATGGCGTTACCCACGCCTTGTCCGATGAGTTCTTTGTTACTGTTGTGGTGAGTCTTCGTAATGTTGTCGGCGACAACGCTTGTGAGCAGTGTATCGATTGAGCCGAGACCGGCAAGGGTGAGGCCCGGAATTACAGCGGCACTGAAGGCTGTAACCCAATCCACATCACCGAGCCCCTCGCGGAGGAATACTGGCAATGGGATGCCTGAAGGAATCTCGCCGATACACATATTCATATCGAGGTTGAAGGCAAGTGAGACAAGGCTCATCACTATCAGAGCTACCAGTGTGGCGGGGACACGCTTGGATATAAGCGGCATTAATGAGATGATGGCGATAGTGCCAAGTCCCAGACCGAGAGCCACAATGGAGATGCCGTCGGCGATACGTGAGGGAAACTGTGCGAGCATGTCAACCACGAGTACCGGTGATTTCTGGCCGATAAGCGGGTATATTTGCTGGAGAATGATGATCACGCCGATACCACTCATAAATCCCGACAGTACGGGATACGGGATATAGCGCACGTATTTGCCGATACGGAGCACGCCGAATAAAATTTGAAAAAGGCCGCAGCAGATACCGGCGAGAGACAGGGCCACCATCACTGTGGCGATATTGCCATGACCGGACGCCCAGGCAGCTGAGATGATTCCGGCTGTTACCACTGTCATAGGGCCGGTGGGGCCACTTATCTGAGAGTGTGTGCCTCCGAAGATGGCTGCAAAGAATCCCAAGAGAATGGCACCGATAAGTCCGGCGAATGCACCGAGACTGCCGGCTGACGGATCGCTGATACCTCCGAAGGCCTGGATACCAAACGCAAGGGCAAGTGGCAACGCCACAACACCGGCGGTGATACCACCGAAGATGTCGCCCTTGAAATTTTTCATTTCGTAATGCATAAATCAGATATTAAGTTTGCATAAATACACCGGCCACCCGGCATGTCGCCATGGCATGGTGGCCGGTTCTTTTTTACCTTTGATTGGATACCTATTTTGAGGGTGCAAATTTACAGATAAATTTCGATATTATAACAATTTTTTATGGATTTACATCGAATTTTCTGTTTAGATCATTTACTCCTTGCGGCTCTCAGTTCAGGTCCACGCTATGCATTACAGATTGAGCTTTGTCAGTAAGCGAGCAGATGCCACATGTCGCGGATGCGTGACTCGGGATCCCAGCGGTTGTCAAATGTCCAGCGGGCTGTAAGCGTATGGTAGGCAGGTTCGCCCGGGGCTGAGGCAAGATTGTTTTCGAGCCATCCGCTGTCACCGCCGTCACGAGTACACTCCCAATAGTAGACCCGGCGTCCCATCGGACAGGGATCAAGTACTTTGTCTGTGTAGGCGTAGTTTATATCGCTGTCATCGACCATATCGGAGAGAGTGCAGTTGCTGAGATAGAACTGTGAGTCGTGGTGATATCGTCCGAGCGGAGTGGGGGAAGACGCATCAAATGTGGAGCAGGTGATCACGAATTTCTTATCGCTGTCACCCCGGCCGTCATGCCATATCATAGCATGTCCGTCACCGTAGAAGTTGCAGCGTGTGGCATAGCACCACCCTCGGGGACAGATGAAATCCACGCCTTTACACGACACATTGAGGTCGCTGTGGTAATACATGCCGTCACCTTCACGGGCCCATAGCGACAGGGCATCGTTTCCGTCACTGTGAATATTGCTGTTGATTACTATTACGTGAGGAGCACGGCCGAAGACCGTGAACTGGTGAGTAGTGGTAGGTTCGACAGTGGATCCGTAGTTGTTGATTATAGTGAGGCCGGATATAAGACAGTTGTCTGCCTCCGGATATATGCTTATCACTCCCCTCTGCAGCTTCTCGCCGTCAGCGTCGAATCTATCAGGTGTGTTACGTCCCTCGGCATACGTGATAATGGTGCTGTCACGATCCTCACCTACCAGCACCACACCAGATCGGCGGATCAGTACTTTTTCATTGTAGAGTCCTTTACGCACAAGAATCTTGCATGTTTCTACCGAGTCAGGCACTGCGGCTATCGCCTCGGTAATCGACTCTCCAGGATTCACAACCATATCGAAGTCGGCGGGATCAGCTTTGTGGGAAAGCCCGTCATAAAGCCCGCGCTCATTGGCGCCTTTTCCCTTAAGGTCAATGGCAATCTTATTGGCCTTATCATACCGGTCGGCCCACCGCTCATATTTCTCAAACAGCTCGGCAGGATTGGACGAATACCATGAGTATCCGTTACGGCGCTCAAAGCCGATGTCTGAGAGGTTACGGCGAGGTATACCGTCACGGTCGCATACAAACGGACGGCTGTGCTCAAGATCGTAGAATCGTGCCCAGAGCGGTGTTTGTGCTGTGGAATCGGTGACTAGGACTGTGTTGAATCCGCTGCGGCCGCTGTGGTTATGCTCGATTTTCAAGCCCGAGAGTTTGTAGGTATCAAACCATTTCATGGCACCATGTACGGCACGCTTTACCTTGTCCGAGGGATTTTCGATGTCCATAAGCATGGATACAAGTCTGGCGCTTTCGGCCGAACAGAACGAAGGTAACTCAAACGCGCGAGCCGGTGCCGGAAGGAAGGAGTCTGCATAATGCTGCTGACACCATATCGTGGGCTCACCATTATATATAATCTGTGTATTAAGGATACAATCGTAGCCCTTATCTATTGCTGCGGCCGCCCGTGCCTTGGTAGCCTTGTCGGCGATTGTCCCGAACGGTGCGTTGCCGTCACGTACATCGATAAGCAGTGACATGGTATTTGCCATCGCGTCGTCATTATATGTGATATGACGGGCGTATCCGGTCATTTCGGGCCAGAACTGAGGCCAGCCGCCATTGTCGTACTGACCGGAAAGCAGATAGTCTATACCACGGATCACTGCGTCGCGATATGCTTCGTTGCCTGTGATACCGTAAATTCTGGCCAGGAAGGTGATCTCGCGGTTAGTGGCATTGTTATCGGTGGTGGAGTCGTCACGTCTGTTATAATCAGCTGCAATTTTGGCACGGTCGGCATCGTTGAGTGGTCTGGCGAAGTCAGTATTCTTGGGCCAGCCACCGGTGACGCGCTGGTAGAGCAGCACCTGGTCGGAGATACGGACAGCCTCGGGGCTGTTGAGAAATCGGGCCGAAGTGTCTCGTGATGCCCGTTTCCAGTTGAGCTGTGTGTTGCGGTCGGCATGTCTGTGCCCTCGCTGAGGATTCTGTGCATCTGCAGGCGATGATAGCATTGCCAGCATAGCAAGGATCAGTAATGATTTTTTCATGTCAGGATTATCAGTAGTTTCGTTGTCCGGCAAAGATATAAAAAAATGTCGGCTGATAAAAGTCAGCCGACATTTTTGTTTGCGAAATAATGTATGGAGTGATATCAATACATATCTCTCGGTATAGCCACAATCTTGAGATCGTGGTTACGGATGAAATCAAGTACGTGGCGGCGCACCTGTGCATCGTTGACATCGGCCTCGATACGACGCAGAGCGTTGAACACCGATGTGCCGCACTGATAGATGTGGCGATAGCACTTTGCTGCATCATCGATATCATCCTCTGTGAATCCGTGCTTGCGCATGATCACGGCATTGACGCCAAAGAAGGTGGCCGGGTTGTGAGCTATGATAGTGTAGGGAGGCACGTTTTCTGCCACGCGGCAACCACCTTTCACTACCACCCATTCGCCTACGTCTGTGCCTTCGTGTACAATCGATGCAGACGAGAGAATGGTGCATGAACCAATGTGGCAGTCGCCGGCTACAATGGCACCGTTGCCGAGCACGCATTTATCCTCGATTATCGAGTCATGGCCGATGTGTGTTTTTGCCATGATGAACGAGTCGCTGCCGATCTCGGTAGCTTTGCCCTCACGTATACTGCGGTTGATAATCACCTCCTCGCGGATCACGTTGTTGTCACCGATGTGCAGATAGGTCTTCTCGCCGTGCCAGCGGAAATCCTGTGGGTCGGCACCTATGATTGATGACTGATAAAACTTGTTGTTGTTGCCGATTTTGGTGCCTGACATTACAGACACGTAGGGCATGATCGTGCAGTTGTCACCGATCTCTACTCCGGCATCAATAAATGCAAACGGATAGATTTTGGTGTTTTTGCCGATTTTTGCCTCAGGATCGACGTAAGCTAAAGGACTGATCATGTTATTTAGGATTTAAGGTATATTAATTTTGACCACCGCCAAGAGCCTGGTATAGATTGATGATGGCTTGTGACTTGGCAAGCTGGCATGAAAGCTGTGACATCTGAGCGGCCAGGAGGCTCTGCTGTGCAGTCAGCACCTCAAGATAGGTGCCGGTGCTGTAGATGAGCAGGTCGTTGGTGTACTCGACTGCCTTCTCCAGATAAGCCACCTGATCCACGAGATACTTGCTTTTCTCATCATTCTTTTCATAAGAGGTGAGGGCGTCGCGCACCTCGGCTGCTGCATTCATCAGGGAGTACTCGAAGTTGTTCATCGCCTGTTGCTGCTGAGCCTTGGCCGTGGCGAGGTTGGCCTCGTTGGCTCCACGTGTGAATATCGGGGCAGTGAGAGATCCGGCGAGCTGTATGAAGAATTCACCCGGATTGGAAATCATGCTGCCGAGCA
>CAZBWZ010000153.1:0-4805 GCA_964495725.1 uncultured Bacteroides sp. | reverse complement strand
TATCCCTGGCTCGACCGTCTGGCCGAGATGCTCAAGCGCGCCAACGCATACGTGTGCGTGAGCGGCCATACCGACGATGTGGGCGAGGAAGACTACAATCTGCGCCTGTCGCGCGACCGTGCGATGGCTGTCTACAATTACCTGATCGCACAGGGCGTGCCCGCCAACAGGCTATCGTATGCCTACTACGGTGAGAGCGACCCCATCGCCTCCAACGAGACAGCCGATGGCCGCCGCCTCAACCGCCGTGTGGAATTCATCATCAATTCATCAAAATAGGTTCCTTAACAGTGAATCCTGATTAATACCAATCTCAATCAGCAATGAAAATCATGACAAGATACATGGCCGCAGCCTTAGCGCTGTGTGTCGCAGCAATGTCATCGTGTCTCGATGACGGAAACAAGACAATAATACTCGAAGGCGCACAGGCCGGCCCCGGCGGTCAGCCCGACAAGCCCGGCAACGTGCTGAATGTGCCCGATGATGCCGATGCGGCAGAGAATCCCGTGATAACGGATCCTACCGTCATCCTGCCGGGGGCGACACCCTCGGTCGATGTGGTGGATGGCGTGGCTTACGCCACACTGCACCTTACCGGTATATATGACCGGGAGGCCGGTGAGTGGCTGAAGCTATACGGCACCAACGACCGCCGCCAGAATGTGTGGCTGTCGGTCGACGGCGACCCCAAGGGCATAGCGGTGACCAATGTGGCCGACCAGATGTCACAGTACACCCCGGTCAGCGATGTGGTGTTCCTGATCGACAACTCCACGAGCATGGGCGAGGAGGCGGATGCCATAGCCGCAGGTATCCTGGAGTGGGCCGAGGGTATCAGGAAGCTCGGTATCGATATGCAGGTGGGCTGTGTGGGATATGGCGGTGACAGCCATGCCATATGCGGCGCGCTCAACCTCACCACACCCCAGCTGATGAGCAAGTATCTCGACCATGGCACCGGCACCGACCGCACCAAGCATTTCGGTGGCAGCGATGCCGAGGCCCTGATGGTGGCGGCCATCGGTTCCGACGGCTATGAAAACGGCGTGTACCACGAATGCGGTGTGCTGGCGATGCGCTTCGCCGATGACAACTTCGCCTTCCGCCCCGGCGCCAACCGCATCTACATCAACTTCACGGATGAGGCCAACCAGCCTAACGGCGATGCCAACTGGTCGGTGGAATACCTTAATCCGGACAACGGTAACTGGACAGCCGCCGACGGCACTGTACATACCGTGTTCAGCGGTGATCCGAAAGAATGGAACACACCTGTGTATGAGGAGAAACCCTGGCTGATGTCTACCTATACCGGCGGCACGGTGATATACACCGATCCCGACTTCAGAGGCTTCTCGCTGCACAATCTCCCCGTCACAGGCGCGTTGCAGAATTCATACCTCATACGCTTCGGCAACATAACACGTTATCTCGACGGCAAGCCCCATAGCGTGCGCGTGACCGTGTACGACGAGCCCACTGATATCATGGCCGAGCGTGTTTATGACATGATTTTTAACAAGAAGTAATGGAAGTACCTCAATCAAAATACGATTTTCATCACCGCCTGCCGGTGCAGATGCGCTTTACCGACATCGATGTATTCGGACATGTCAATAATAATGTATATCTGCAATATTTCGACCTCGGCAAGCTCGAATACATCAATGCCTCCTTAGGGTCGCTATTCGACCCTAAGGAGAAGGCGCTGGTGGTGGCAAGCCTGAGCTGCGACTTCTATTACCCCACGCTATACGGCGAGGATATCGAGGTGGTGACGCGCGTCGACAATATCGGACTCCACTCCATCACTCTCGAGCAGCGCGTGGTGGCCAAGGCCTCCGGACAGGTGAAGTGCATCTGCCGCACGGTGATGGTGGGCTATGATGTGAGGATGGGCGCGAGCATGGAGATACCTGCCGGCTGGCATGGCCGCATATCGGAGTTTGAGCACCGCACCCTCTGATTATTACGGCAATCGGCTTAACAATTATTAGCAGACTGAAGAGCCTCCGTCACGAAAAAAGTTGTTATCTTTGCCAAGTAAAACATAACTGGAAAATAAGGGTCTCGACACTTAACGGATATCGAGATTCTTTATTTTTTACTATTCCGATAAATAAAAGAAATCAACAAAAACAGAAAGCATAGTCATGGCAATAACTTACATGACCCGCGAAGGGTATAAAAAGAAAATGGAGGAAATCGCTTACCTCGAATCGGTCAAGCGCCCCGAGATATCACGCGCAATAGCCGAGGCCCGCGACAAGGGTGACCTGTCGGAGAATGCAGAGTATGATGCTGCGAAGGAGGCCCAGGGTATGCTCGAAATGAAGATCTCACAACTCAAGGATCTTGTGGCCAACGCCCGTATCCTCGACGAGAGCCAGCTCAATACCGATGAGGTGGGTATCCTCAACAAGGTGAAGATAAAGAATGTGGCCAACGGCGCTACAATGGAATACACCATCGTGGCTGATTCGGAGGCCAACCTCAAGGAGAAGAAAATCGCATCGTCGACACCCATCGCAAAAGGCCTCATAGGTCACAAGCTGGGCGATGTGGTGGAGATACGTGTGCCCTCTGGGCTCATGAAGTTTGAAATCGTGGAAATATCATTCTGACATGGCATCGATATTCTCTCGCATCGCGGCCGGTGAGATACCCTCGCGCAAGGTGGCTGCCGATGACAAATATTACGCGTTTCTCGATATCAATCCGCTCAAGCCGGGCCATACCCTGGTGATACCGCGCCGTGAGGTGGACTATATATTTGATCTCGACGATGAGGAGCTCGCCGGCCTGCAGCTGTTTGCCAAGCGTGTGGCCCGCGCCATCGCCAAGGCGGTGCCCTGCCGCAAGGTGGCCCAGGCCGTGATAGGCCTTGAGGTGCCCCACGCCCATATCCACCTTGTGCCCATCGAAAACGAGGGCGATATGAATTTCTCCAACGAGCATCCTAAGCTCTCAGACGGGGAGATGGACCGCATCGCCGCCGAAATCGCTGCGAATTTTGAATAATCACGTGTACAGGCAGATGAAAAAAATCTTGATAATAGCGCTGTCGTCAGTAGCCATGCTCACCTCATGCAAGGGCGACGGCTGGCGTGTCGACGGACATATTGACAACGCACCCGACAGCACCAAGGTGGCTATCGAGGGCCTCAACGCCGGAATATGGTACAACATCGATTCCGTGGAGATCGACCTCAACGGCAATTTCTCATACACCTCGCCTGAGGGTTCGCCATATCCCGATATCTACCGTGTGTCGCTGAGGGGCAAGAGCATATATTTCCCCATCGATTCGCTTGAGCACATCACCCTCACCGCTGATGCCGCTGATTTCGGCCGCGAGTTCACCCTCTCGGGCTCTGATATGGCCGTGGCCATGATGAATGTGGATAAGCAGATCAACGCATTTGTGGCGGCCAACGGTATCGACAAGGCCGTCACCGACTCGGTATTCAAGCGCAGCCTCAGCGAGACCATCAACAATGACGACACCGGTGTGATCTCCTATTACCTTATCAACAAGACACTGGGTGACAAACCGATATATTCGTCGGACAACCGTCAGGATGTGCGCATCCTCGGGGCCATAGCCAACAAGTTTGAGACACTGTTTCCTGATGATCCGCGCACTCAGTATCTCAAGGACCGGTTCATCAAGGCCCGTTTGGCAATGGGCGGCGGCACAAAGCGCGTGGTGGAAGCCGATGTCACAGGATTGCTGGATATGGAATTCTACGACGTGGACGGACGCAGCCGCAAGCTCAGCGACGTGGCTAAGGATGCCGGTGTCACCCTGCTGAGCTTCACCTCGTATGCATCCGAGCCGTCGGTGGCGTATAATGTGGAGCTCAACCGTCTGTATGAACTATTCAAGGCCAACGGCATAGCTATCTATCAGGTGGCCATAGACGATAATGAGGTGGAGTGGCGTAATGCCGCGCGCAACCTGCCGTGGGTGGCGGTGCGCTGTGCCTCCGACCAGGCCGTGCCGGTGCTGGGCATGTATAGTGTGGGTGTGATCCCTACCACATTTGTGATCGACCGCAACAGCGACCTGGTGGAGCGTGTCGACGGAGCACCAGCCGGACTCGAGGCGGCTATCCGCAAGCACCTCTGATCTTACCATATAAAACACGATAAATAAATAGCTTGCCCGCCGGCAAGCTATTTTTATTATATCGAGTACTAAGGTGTCAGATGGAGAGGCGTCGCAGGGTGTTGAGCAGCTCGCGGTTGACGGGCTTGTCGTTTTTGATGGCCTTGAAGAAGGGCACATATACGATCTCATCATTCTTGATGCCGATCATCACGTTGCGCTGGTCTTCCATGAGAGCGTCGATGGCTGCCGCGCCCATACGTGAGGCGAGGATGCGGTCGTGGGCTGTGGGCGATCCGCCTCGCTGCAGGTGGCCCAGGATGGAGATACGCACATCATAGCCTGGATACTCTTTCTTCACACGCTCGGCCATGCCGTACGCTCCGCCGGTGATGGGGCTCTCAGCCACAAGCACGATTGAGGAGTTCTTGCTCTTGCGGAAGCCGTTTTGGATCAGTTCGGACAACTGGTCCACCTCGGTCGAGATCTCGGGAATGATGGCGGCTTCGGCTCCGGAGGCTATGGCACCGTTGAGAGCCAGGAAGCCGGCATCGCGGCCCATGACCTCAATGAAGAACAGCCGCTCGTGGCTGGTGGCTGTGTCGCGGATCTTGTCGACACACTCCATGATGGTATTGAGGGCCGTGTCATAGCCGATGGTGGTGTCGGTGCCGTAGAGGTCGTTGTCGAT
>CAZBWZ010000152.1:0-4849 GCA_964495725.1 uncultured Bacteroides sp. | reverse complement strand
GTTTTACGATTTTTGAGCCTTTTCAGCCTCCATTTTGACCCATAGGTCAAATTTTACCGGCATCCATATCTTTGGATACACGGCGAGAATATGTTACCTTTGCGACATAAAGCCATCTTGTAAATGAGAAAAAAAGAACAACTCAACTCGATAATCGAGATATGCCCCGTAAGAAACGTGGTGGCCCGTTTCGGTAACAAATGGGCCCTGCTGGTCATACTCGTCATCAGCGAGAACGAACCTATACGCTACAACCAGCTCGGCCGCAATATACCGGATATATCATCTCGTGTGCTGTCAAACACCCTCCGCACCCTCGAAGCAGATGGCCTGATACGGCGTACATTATATCAGGAAGTGCCTCCTAGGGTCGAGTACTCGCTCACCGATACCGGACGCTCGCTCGTACCCATCATCCTCCAGCTCACCGAGTGGGCCCAAAACAACATGAAGACCATCATCGACCACCGCAACGCCCACGAGGGCTGAGAGAACATGCATGATATCTGGAATCCATGGCACGGGTGTGTGAAGTTGAGCGAGGGATGCGCCCACTGCTATATGTATTTCCTCGACAGGATGCGCGGAGCCGACGGAAGAAAAGTGTACAGGACACAGGCGTACGACTACCCCCTGCAGCGCAAGCGCAACGGCGGATACAAGATCGTGAGCGGCGAGCAGGTAAGGGTGTGCATGACATCGGATTTCTTTATCGACGAGGCTGATGCATGGCGCCCCGCCGCATGGCGGATGATGCGTGAGCGGCGTGACGTGCGCTTCTTCCTGCTCACCAAACGCCCCGAGAGGGTCGAGAGATGCCTGCCACCTGACTGGGTCGACGGCTGGGATAATATCTTCTTCAACGTGTCATGCGAGAATCAGGCAAGGGCCGACGAGAGGATACCCTTGTTGCTGAATCTCCCCTTCCGCCACAAGGGCATAATGGCCGCTCCGCTTATCGGCCCCGTAGAGATCGATGATTATCTCGCTACCGGACAGATCGAACAGGTGATTGCCGGAGGCGAGAACTATGATGGCGCGCGCCCTTGCGACTTCGACTGGATAAGATCACTGTCGCGGCAATGCCGTAGCCGTGACGTATCATTTTATTTTATCGAGACCGGCACGGTATTCATAAAGGACGGCAAGACCTACCGCCTGCCCGACAAGCGCATCCAGTCAGAGATGGCCCTCAAGGCCGGTGTCAACCACACAGGGCGCCCCATGACATTTCACCTCGTGGACCCATTCGGCCTCGATCTCGACCCGGAGTCACTTTACAAGCCCTACTTCCGCCAATCATGCAGCCGATGCGGCAGTCGCCCCATCTGCAACGGCTGCAGCCGCTGCGGCAAGTGCCCTCCCGAGTGACCCATCAGCCCAGCAGGAGGAAGACGAGGGGCACGGCCACGCCCAGGAGGAAGAGGAGGCCGCCGCGGCCCGCTAAGCCTTTGCGTCCGCGTGTGATGGCCATACCGGTGAGGGTGATGACGATGAGGGACACGGCGAACGCATCACTGAAGGCCGTCCACCAGCGTCCGGGATTGTAGTGCAGCCGGGTCATGCTACCCAACACCACACGTTCGCTCACCTTCTCAAGTGTGGCCGTGGGGGCGCCGAGGTCGACGGTAAGCGACGAACCGCCCTTGAGCAGCACCTTTAGTGTCTGCCCGGAGAAATAGTGCTTGGAGTAATTGCCGCTCTCTCCGGCCTTGGCAAGGAGCGCATCCACCGCCTCGCGGTCTACAGCCTCACGATCTGACGGGAATCTCCTCTCAAGACTTATCTCCTTGACTTCCACCGAATAGTTGGGATTGAAAGTGGAGCGGTGATTCAAGGCGAGACCCGAGATCGCGTAGATTAGTACGATTCCCGCGAAAAGGAATCCGAGATCGCGGTGCAGCCACAGCACACATTTCATCACCGGCACACGATGCCGGCTATCCACCTCACTCCTCATTTATCTTGTAAGATATCGCATCCACGTAGTAGAACGACACATATGGCTTGCCCTCCAGCGAGTCGCGCTCGGCGATGCGTGCGCGGTACTCGGCTATCTGGCCTTCGGCTGTTGACGACTCCATACCGCGGGCGCTCCGCTCGGTCTCGCAACCGGCCTCCTTGCTCTCGCCATGATTCTTGACGGTCTGGGCCTTTACCTGCTCCTCCCACTGCGCGAGGTACTCCTCGTCGATACGCTGCTCGCGCAGCACACCCGTCACGGTAACCGGCTGATGAATGACCTTGGCATCGAATGAGCCCAGGTCGCAGGCCTCCACCCTTATGCTCTTGCTGTCATCGGTGCCGATCAGAAACATCTTGGTGGCACCGTGCTTGCAGGTGTGCGAACACACTCCCTCGAATGTCACCGTAGAGTCTACCATATCTGGAGCCTTGTCCAGGAGCTCGTCCACATTCATCACCGTAGCCTGATTATCAGAGGCGGCATCCTGCTGTTTGGATCCGCAGGCCACCATGCACACAGCCATGACGGCCACCATGAATGTCGATAATACTTTCTTCATCTTCATATAAGTTATTGGTTTATTTTCCACAAAATTAATTCTTTAATTCTTTACAAGCAAAAAAGGCACGAAATAATATACACCCAGTACCAGAGCGAGCAGCGCATTGACAGCCACGGCCACAGCGCCCTGACGGCGGCGGCCCAACAGCGCGGTGACGGCCGCCAGCACCGATCCCAATATCAGCGCGTTGCAGCTTAGGTCGGTGATACGCGGATACGCATAGCTGTCTTCCAGACCGGTGAACGACAGCACGAACGGGAAGATATACGATGCGGTACCGGCTATGGCCGACGGCTCATCTTGCCGCTCGTACCGGCCGAGCAGACCGTAATTGCCGGGCTCGATCGCCACCCACCGCACCACATCACCGGCGCGCAGCTTAACCACCCAGTTGAAGTAGGTCTTGAAGATAGAGATACGGTCGCGCCCGGGATCAACATCATCGATGGGCAGACGCGTCAGGCGGTAACCCGCCTTCTCCAGCACATAGAGATTGCGGCGGGTGTCGCTTACAAGTCCCAGATGGCGTGTCTCCGGATTCTCGAGTATGAACACGTGACGCGCCTCCACCGTGTCAGGCCGTGACACCTTGGCCATATACGGCTTGCCGGCCTGCATCTTCAGATGGTAGATATCTCCGGCGTCATCCACAAGCAGATAGCCCTCGTCGTAAGGCTTGCGGGTGGTGATATCCGCGCTGTAGCTCCTGAGCGGGAATCTGAATCCGCGGTCGGCCATCACGCGTGCGAAATCCTGCGAGCGACGCTTATTCACCGTATTGGTGGCCATATCCACAAACTCTATGGCGCCGTCGAGGATGAATGCCTCCTTCGGATCCTGTAGCTCGAAGCGCGGTGGCATCGACTCCATCATCATATACACCTCGGCCTTGCGCTTGTTGATATCCAGCGGCATGGATGTGAATGTCCATTGCGCCTGTTTCAGCATGGGTATGCTCACCGAGTCACCGCTGATCGAGTCGGGCCACTAGCCCCTGGCGGTGAGCTGATTGAAATACACCTGCGGCAACAGCGAGTCACGCTGCTCCTTGGTGAGATTGTCGCTCACCACCTTGCCGTCACGGTCTACGGTGAAGATATGCAGATCGGCTCCGGAGCCCTCCGACACCACAAACGTATCGCTCACCGGAGAATAAGCCACAAACGGGTCGCTCACGCCCTCGGGCAGCAGCATCCCGTAGAGCCACGGCAGAAACCACGCCAGCGCCACCACGGCGGTGGCATAAAGCATTATGATATATATCTTTTTCATAATCAATCTTGACGCCCCTCCTTAAAGCGCATCACCGAACCAAGTGGCAGCGTCATCAGCACACACACATATCCGATAATAAAGACAACAAAGGCATTGTATGCCTCTGGAGCCGCCTGCAGATAACATATCATCACCAGGGCCGCGCCCAGCAATGACAGTATCACGCGGCGCCGCCATGTGCCTTCGAGACACACCGCCGAGGTGAAGATATAGCCCGACAGCCCGGCAGCATACCACGGCAGCATCGTCAGGAGCGCCCTCCACACGAGCTGCGAGGGTATGAGTCGGGAATAAAAGATGCCCACGGCCACCCACTGCGCCACAAACACCGACAGGCACAGCACCAGACCGAAGCCTAACATGATAGAGCAGAGGCGCATCTGCTGAAACGGCAGATGCAGGGTCAGCTTCAGACGCTTATGCTGCATCTCCGGCAACATCTGGGCCGCGCCGAGGGCTATGCCCACGGCAACGGGCATATACTTGAGTATCTCGACAAATATATTGTCCTTGAGCAGCATGATCATCCACAGATGCTCCACCCCCTTGAGTGTGATGAGCCTGTTGATCACGATCATGGCGTATACAGTGAGGGCAGCGGCAAGCGCGAATGCCGCGGCATATACCTTGCGCAGCTTCAGCCACTCCTTGAATATCAAAGCTTTTTCCATAACAGTCAGTTTGCTACATTTTGATTCAATACTTACCTGTAAGGTTGATGAACGCATCCTCGAGGTTGGCCTCGCCGGTGGCCGCGAGGATATTGTCTACCGAGTCGTGGGTGAGTATCCTGCCGTAGTCGAGTATGATGCAGTCGTCAATCAGCTTCTCCATATCCTGTATTATGTGCGATGTCATGAACACGGTCTTACCCTCGGCCTTGGCGAAATCGCGCAGATACTCCACGAAGAGGCGGCGGTAGCCGGGATCGAGGCCTAAGGAGAAATCGTCGAGCACGAGCAGGTCGGCGTTCTGGGCCAGAATCAGGCCCAGGGCCACCTGCGAGCGCTGGCCGCACGACATGGTGGATATGCGCTGGCCGGGCG
>CAZBWZ010000151.1:0-4980 GCA_964495725.1 uncultured Bacteroides sp. | reverse complement strand
GTGGGATACTGCTTCTCTACTCCGTATGGTTTGTATTCCTGGGCGTACGACGTGAAAGCGAGCGCGCAGCCCGCCATGATATTGAAAAAGCGATTGAATGTTATCATCTGATGAATGTTTTCCACAAAGTTAAGGAAAACGAGGCTACCGTACAAAAAAAAATGACCCCGGAGGGCCACGTGACAAAATAATCTCAGGAAAATGCTCCGGTCATCTTCTTCCAGAATGACGGTCTGTCCTGCTTTATATGTATGGAAGATATCGGTTTCTTGCAATTGAGAAACACTATGGACGAGTGTAATACAATGCCTACCCACTCCTCAAAGGGCACGAAGCCATGGATGTTTTTGAGCGGTATGGTATGAAACGGTGAGTCTTCAGGTATAGATGCAATCGTGAGCTCGTTGGTCTCGGGATCTATCAGTATATCGTGTTCAATACCGGCTTTTTCAAATAGCATCGCTATATCGAGTGAGTCTGTATCCTTAGGTTTTTTCCCATAGTGACGATATATTTCATCAATGACTTTCTTTGTTATCATTTTGGTAGCCGGATTATTGGATTAGTATTCGTTTTCTTATTTAACAAGTTTTAGTTAGTTTTGTTCTAAAATTATCGAATATTAAATCATTTTGTCAAAGAATGGAAAGGAAAGTGGTGAAATACTCCAATATTCCGTAAATAAATGTTTTCTACTCCATCGCAGAGAAACAGACAAAGCCCCTTTGGCGGGGCTTATGTCTGTTATCTGCCGGCGCGGGATTGACCTGCCGGACGTAATTATTATGCCTGGCGCATGATTACTGACCTACGCCTTCGTCACACAGCTTGCACTGCCATTTCCAGGCCGACTTCAGCGCGTCGTCGATTGATGTCTCGGCTTTCCAGCCCAGCACCTTGTTGGCCTTGTCCGGATTAGCCCATACCTTCTCTATGTCACCCGTACGGCGGTCGGCATAACACCAGTTGAGCTTGACACCTGTGGCTCTCTCGAATGCGTCGATCACCTCCTTTGTGCTTACGCCGCGGCCTGTGCCTACATTAAATACCTCAAGCTTGGGGCTGTCGGTGTCAAGCACACGCTGCATAGCCTTCACGTGAGCCTTTGCGAGGTCTACCACATATATATAATCACGGATACATGTGCCGTCGGGGGTGTCGTAGTCATTACCGAATACCTTGAGCTGCTCGCGGATACCGGCTGCTGTCTGTGTTACGAAAGGAATGAGGTTCATCGGCACACCGTTAGGCAGCTCACCGATTATCGCTGTCGGATGCGATCCGATGGGATTGAAATATCTCAGCAGGATAGCCTTGATCGGGGCTCCGCTGTTGATGTCGTCACGGATTATCTCTTCATTTATCTGCTTGGTGTTGCCGTACGGGCTCTCAGCCGGCTTGATGGGAGCCTCTTCGGTGACGGGAAGATTTTCGGGATCGGGCTGTCCGTATACGGTGCAGCTTGATGAGAATATGATACCCTTTACATTGTGGCGGGGCATAAGCTCAAGCAGATTGACAAGAGACAGGATATTGTTGCGGTAATAGAGCAGTGGCTTCTCAACGCTTTCGCCTACGGCTTTGCTGGCCGCGAAATGTATGATGCCGTCAATCGGATACTGTGAGAATACCTTCTCCATGGCCTGCATATCGCAGCAATCCGCCTCAATGAATGCCGGACGCACGCCGGTGATTTTCTCGATGCCGTCGATCACGTCGGGCTTTGAATTACTGAGATTGTCAACGATCACCACATCATAGCCTGCGTTGATGAGCTCTACGGTGGTGTGCGACCCGATAAAGCCTGTGCCTCCGGTGACAAGTATGGTATGTTTCATGTCAATAAATATGAATGGTTAAACTTATGCGTATCACTGTAAATAAAAAATCGGCACAGCCGGCATATTGCCGAAGCTGCGCCGATTTATGCGTTAGCAATATACGGATTATTTTATCATTTCAGTGAAGCTGTCTGAGGGCTTGAAGGCCGGGATATTGTGCTCGGGCACAATTACAGTCTCACCTTTGGATATGTTACGTGCTACTTTCTGGGCGCGTGTCTTGATGATGAAGCTTCCGAAGCCGCGAAGATACACGTTTTCGCCATTGGCGAGTGAATCCTTGATTACTACCATCAGCTTTTCTACGATATTCAGCACTTCAGCCTTGTCATAGCCGGTAGCCTTATAAATTTCGTTAACGATATCAGCTTTTGTCATTTTTGTATGTTGATTTATGTTATTTCCAGTGCAAAGGTCGGTATTTTTATTGAATTTCAAAGGGTTTGGATTACTATTTTTTTAAAAAATTATTTTTGTTAACATTCTTTATGAATAATAGACATTCACAGCATCCCATCACCCCCTGAATCCGCTCCAGTAAAGGGCTGCCGCTGGATGAACACATCCGTGCGACACGTGATTGACCGGGTATCCGCCCTATTATTATACACATATTTTATATCGCATGATTCACTTTTATATCGCATAATTCACCCTGTAAGGGTAGCAGGATGACACATCATTCAGTGAGATTTTATTAACGGCGGATTGCAATCTTAGGCCCACGCAATCACCAACTGTAAAAATAACTAAAATATTGTTGACAACATCTAAAATAAATAACAACCGAACAAATATTTTTTTAACTTTGTGTGGATGATTGGTGTTTATATCACATCATTGCCTGATGCCACGATGCATCAGAGTACAATATCAAGAAATCATGATAAACTAATATAGCGATGAAATATAATCTTAGCCGCAACATCAAGCTTGACCGGATACCTAAAAAATATTATTCGCCTAAGAACGAACTTGAAAAAGTAGCCTTATGCCGCGATGAGAATGTATATCTTGAGATATTCGAGACACCGGGCGACGGTGCGCGTGCCGAGGCACAGCGTATAGCCGACATAATCAATCATACGGTTGAGGTAAAGGGAAAATGCGTTCTGGCCCTCGGAGCCGGAAACGCCACCCATCCCGTATATGAATGTCTGATTGATATGTATCGCAAAGGCGAGGTGAGCTTCCGTAACGTCATGGTATTCAACCTTTGTGAATTTTATCCCTTGCTGCCCGATGGCCCCAGCACATTCGGGCGTCTGCATAACGTGCTGCTGAGACATCTCGACATACCCGAAGAAAACATCCACACGATGGATACCACCGTGGAGCGCGACGACATCTACCGGGCCACCAAGAAATACGAGCAGAAGATCGAGCGCGCCGGTGGCATCGATCTGGTAGTGTGCGAGATCGGACAGCCCGGCTCGCTCGCTTTCAACGAGCCGGGCTCTAAGCCGGGCAGCGGATGCCGTCTGGTGATGCTCGGTAATGAAACACGCCACCGCGTGGCCAGCGATTACAAATGCGACGATGTGCCGCAGACCGCCGTCACCCTCGGCCTGAGCAACCTGATGCGGGCACGCCATATCACGTGCATGGCATGGGGCGAGAATTACTGCCGGGTGATAGAGCAGACTGTCGAGGGGCCGGTGAGCGAATCAATGCCCAGCTCATATCTGCAACAACACACCCATGCCACCATTGTGATCGATCTTGCGGCCGCCGACGATCTTACACGTATCAGCCGTCCGTGGCTCGTGACATCATGCGAATGGGACGACAAACTTATCCGCAGGGCTATCGTATGGCTCTGCATGATGACCAAGAAACCGATACTTAAGCTGACCGATAAAGACTACAACGACTGGGGTTTGGGCGAACTTCTCGCTCTCTACGGCTCAGCCTACAATGTAAACATAAAGATATTCAACGACCTGCAGCACACCATCACCGGATGGCCCGGAGGCAAGCCGGGAGCTGACGACAGCGTGCGTCCCGAGCGGTCGGAGCCCTACCCCAAGCGCATAATCGTATTCTCGCCCCACCCCGACGACGATGTGATATCGATGGGCGGTACGGTAAAGCGTCTTGTCGATCAGGGGCATGACGTACACACGGCTTACGAGACCTCCGGTAACATCGCAGTAGGTGACGAAGATATGATCCGTTATGTGATGGTGATGGACAGGATGTCACGCAAATTCGGCTTTGACAATGATAAATACCAGGCCCTGAGCGATGGCATACATGAATACATAGCTTCTAAGAAGGCCGGTGACATTGACAGCACAGACATACGTGCCCTCAAGACGATAATCCGCCAGTGCGAAGCCCTCACAGCCTGCAACTATATGGGCATACCGGCCGACCACGTCCACTTCCTGCAGCTGCCGTTCTATGAGACAGGCACCATAAAGAAAGGTGATCTCAGCCAGGCCGATGTGGATATCGTGAAAAAACTGCTGATGGAGGTCAAACCGGATGAGATGTTCGTGGCCGGTGACCTTGCGGACCCTCACGGCACACACAGGGTATGTCTCGACGCTGTGCTCGCTGCCATTGATGAGCTTAAAGAAGAGGAATGGATGAAGAAATGCGACATCTGGATGTATCGTGGCGCCTGGGCCGAATGGGAAATCGACCATATCGAGATGGCCGTGCCTCTGAGCCCCGAGGAGCTGCGCAGCAAGCGTAACTCGATATTGCGTCACCAGTCGCAGATGGAAAACGCTCCCTTCCTCGGCGATGACGACCGCCTCTTCTGGCAGAGAGCCGAAGACCGCAACCGTGCTACCGCCCGGCTGTATGAAGAGCTCGGCCTGGCTGCTTACGAGGCAATCGAGGCCTTTGTCAGATATACATTGTAATTATCCCGATAAATAAGCGGGCGGTCACATTAATCGTGTGGTATACGATTAATGTGACCGCCCGCTTATTTGTTTTATGGTGCAAATTCATTAACTTTGCACCATAAAACTATATATACCTCAGAGAGCCGGATGACATTCTTACGAAAATTGCTGTTGCTTATAATAATGCTTGCTACCACAGGTACGTCGGCATCAGCTCTGTCGCTATCACTCGACTCCATTGCCGCAATGGGCAAATTCCCGAAATTCTGCATCGATGT
>CAZBWZ010000150.1:0-4998 GCA_964495725.1 uncultured Bacteroides sp. | reverse complement strand
ACAACCAAAAAGCGGACTCTTCGCAGAGTCCGCTTTTTAGGGTTTCCAATAGGTACAATTTCTAAGGTAAAAAAGATTGTTTTAGGTTTGTGATACAAAGGTCACCCTTTTTTTTGGCCCTGCCAAATTATTTTATATGTTTAGCAACATATTTTTTTAACCATGTTATTAAAGCCCCTACTCTTGATTTTATTTTACTTATTGATATTCAGTAATATATAAATTCACACAGAGCAGGCGAGGTATCAGATCCCATTTGTTAACAAATATTAATCTGTACTTTATTAGCCCTCAGCCAGGCAAAAATTTCACAATTCGGCCTTTCTCAGCACGAATTCACGGCCATCCCACACACCGTAACTGTAGTGAGTGATCCAGTCGCCGAGCACTATGATGCGGCTATGCGGAGCGATGCGCTCGTCAACCATGATGTGCAGGTGTCCGAACACAAAAAAATTGATCGTAGGATCCGTGTCACGCAGATAGACGACGGCGAATTTCTCCAGGGCCTCGTCCTCGCCACGCCACACCCTCACGGCCGTATTCTCGCCGCTCTTGCGGCTGTGGGAGCTCCAGCGCAGGGCAAACGGTATTGTCCAGCGCGGATGTATTCCGGCATACAACTTCTGGCAAAGACGGTTGCGAAACACCGCGCGGATAAATCTGAAACCTGGATCGAGGTGCCCCACTCCGTCACCATGGTTGAGAAAGAACCGGGCTCCGTTGATATCCTCCACACGATAGCCGTCCACCACCTCTATGCCTATCTCGTCACGCAGATAGTCAAACAGCCATATATCGTGATTACCGATAAACCATACGATGCGCACACCCTTATCGGCGAGGGCGGCCAGAGCTCCGAAAAACCTCACGTACCCCCTGGGCACCACCGTGCGGTACTCAAACCAGTAGTCGAGTATGTCACCCATCAGATACAGCGCGGCCGCATCATCGGCAATGCCATGCAGAAACCTCACCACCCTGCGCTCGGCCTCGCGGCTGTCGCGGTAGCCCGCCCCGAGGTGGAGATCGCTGATAAAATATACTTTGGTGCGGTCAGCCATCACAGGAATCCGAGCTCGAGTTTGGCCTCTTCACTCATCATGTCCTGAGTCCACTCCGGCTCAAACACAAGATTGATCGTCACAGACTTAAGCCCCTCTATGCTTTCGAGCTTGATGCGGGCGTCATCCATCATGAAATCCGCCGCCGGACACGAAGGAGCCGTGAGTGTCATATCTACCGTAAGATTGGCATCGTCATCTATATCGATGCGGTACACCAGACCCAGGTCGTAGATACTTACCGGTATCTCGGGGTCAAAGACCGTGCGCAACATCTCCACGACCTTTTCTTCAAGTGCAAGTTTTTTTTCCTGATCCATATATTTTTTTTGCGTTGGAATCCTTGATTATTACGGCTGGCCCACTGCCGGGCACGACAACCTGAATACAAAATTAATAAATTCTTTTTATAATTATTGCTTGTGGCAGATAAAAACATTACCTTTGCGAAATTAAAGCCATCTGGCAATACACTAACAACTTTATTTATATTATGGGAAAAATCAAACACATCGTCATCGCAGTGATAGCTGCAATCGCTGTGGCAATGCCTGCATCAGCCCAGTTTAGATTCGGTATCAAGGCCGGATTGAATGTCAACTCAGTGTCATTCAGCGACCTCAACAGCAACTTTGACAAGGAGAACCGTGCCGGATTCACAGGCGGTATCACCACCGAATTCACCGTGCCCATCATCGGCATCGGTTTCGACCTCTCGGTGCTTTACAGCCACCGCAACATCGGCGGCGACTTCAAGAACGACGCCTCTCTGGAAGACATCGTCAGCAACCCCGAGTTCCGTAAGCAGGATTATATCGAGATTCCACTCAACCTCAAATACAAACTCGGTCTGCCCGTGATCGGCAAGATCGTCACCCCCTACCTCACCACCGGTCCGAGCATCGCGTTCAAATGCTCTAAGGCTGCTGTGACAGACGCCTACAAAGAGAAGAAATTCGACGCCGCATGGAATGTAGGAGGCGGCGTGCAGCTGCTCAACCACCTGCAGATCGGCGTCAACTACGGCTGGGGCATGACCAAGGCTCTGGAATATGTAGGCGTGGGCAACGAGTCAGCCGACCTGGGCAAGATCAACGGATGGAAGATCACCGCTGCATATTACTTCTGATAACCCAACGATAATACCATAAAACATTTAAAAATCCCAACAAAAATAATGGACGTAAATATTCTTAACCGTGCGGCCAACAATATACGTGTGCTCGCCGCATCGATGGTGGAGAAGGCCAAATCCGGCCATCCCGGCGGCGCCATGGGCGGAGCCGATTTTGTCAATGTGCTCTACTCAAGCTTTCTTGTGACCGACCCCGATGACGCTCACTGGATCGCCCGCGACCGTTTCTTCCTCGACCCCGGCCACATGTCACCCATGCTCTACAGCGTGCTCGCCCTTGCCGGCAAATATACGCTCGACGAGCTCAAGCAGTTCCGCCAGTGGGGCAGCCCCACACCCGGACACCCCGAGCTCGAGGTAGAGCGCGGCGTGGAGAACTCGTCGGGTCCTCTGGGACAGGGACACACCATCGCAGTGGGCGCAGCCATCGCCGAGCGCTTCCTGCAGGCCCGCTTCGGCGACTGGATCTCACACAAGACCTACGCATTCATCAGCGACGGCGGTATCCAGGAGGAGATCTCGCAGGGCGCAGGCCGTATCGCCGGCTATCTGGGCCTGAGCAACCTGATCATGTTCTACGACAGCAACAAGGTGCAACTCTCGACCTACGTTGACGCTGTGGACACCGAGGATGTAGCTGCAAAATACCGCGCATGGCACTGGAACGTGCTTGAGGTCGACGGCACCAACCCCGCCGAGATAGCCGAGGCACTGGTCAAGGCACAGGCCGAGACCGAGAAGCCGACACTCATCATCGGACACACCGTGATGGGTCGAGGATGCGTCAAGGAAGACGGCACCAACTTCGAGGGCCAGTGCTCGACCCACGGCCAGCCCCTGAGCAAGTCTGGCGCCGACTACGCCGCCACCGTGAAGAATCTCGGATTCGACCCCGAGAATCCGTTTGTAATCGCCGACGACGTGAAGGCTCTCTACAAGCAGCGCGAGGAAGAGCTCCGCAAGATCGTGAAGACACGCCGCGAGGCATACGCAGCATGGGCCAAGGAGAATCCCGAGCTCGACGCTCAGCTCAAGGAGTATCTCGACGGCAAGCTCCCCGACATCGACTGGGCTGCCATCACACAGAAGCCCGGCAGCGCCACACGCGCCGCATCGGCAGCCGTGCTCAGTGTCCTGGCCGAGAAGGTAGGCAACATGATATGCTCATCGGCCGACCTCGCCAACAGCGACAAGACCGACGGCTTCCTCAAGAAAACCCACGCCCTCACGCACGGTGATTTCTCAGGCGCCTTCCTGCAGGCCGGCGTATCCGAGCTCACCATGGCATGTCTGATGAACGGTATCGTGCTCCACGGCGGCATGATCGCTGCCTGCGGCACATTCTTCGTATTCTCAGACTATATGAAGCCCGCTATCCGTATGGCCGCTCTCATGGAGCTGCCCGTCAAGTATATCCTGACACACGACGCCTTCCGCGTAGGCGAGGACGGCCCCACACACGAGCCCGTGGAGCAGGAAGCCCAGATACGTCTGCTCGAACAGATGAAGAACTTCTCGGGCAAGCCCTCGCTGCTCGCGTTCCGTCCGGCCGATGCAACAGAGACCACGGTATGCTGGAAGCTGGCCATGGAGAACAACGACTCTCCCTCGGCCCTCATCCTCAGCCGTCAGGACATCCCCGACCTGCCCGCCGCAAGCGGCAACCGCTATGAGGAGGCTCTGCAGAGCGCCAAGGGCGGCTACACCGTGATCGCCAATGACAAGCCCGAGGCTATCCTCGTGGCCAACGGCTCGGAGGTGTCGCTGCTGTGCGAGGTAGCCGGCAAGCTCGCTGCCGACGGCGTGAAGGTAAACGTAGTGTCGATGCCCTGCGTGGGCCTCTTCAACGAGCAGCCCGCCGCCTATCGCGAGAGCGTGCTTCCGGCCGGTGTGCCGCAGTACGGTCTCACAGCCGGCGTGCCCGTGACCCTGCGTCTGATCAAGGGCTTCAACGGCGAGGTATACGGCATGGAGCGCTTCGGCGCATCGGCTCCCTACAAGGTGCTCGACGAGAAATTCGGCTACACCGCCGACAACATCCTCGCTAAGGTACGCGCCTATCTCGGCAAATAATCCCGATACCGATATATCAGAGAGGGGCACCCGTCGCGGGCGCCCCTCTTTTTCGTATCCGCCCATCTCCGCTAAAAAAGTCAAATCGCATGTCAAACAATCGTATATATCGGGGATTTTTCATATCTTTGCAAAAACATTACTTACTGAAATCAAAATGGAAAGAGAAATACGTGTGCGCTTCGCGCCGTCACCCACCGGCCCCCTGCATATAGGAGGTGTGCGCACAGCCCTTTACAACTACCTTTTCGCCCGCCAGCATGGCGGCAAGATGATACTCCGCATCGAGGACACCGACTCAGAGCGATTCGTGCCCGGAGCCGAAGACTATATCAACGAGTCGCTTAAATGGCTCGGCATCGGCATAGACGAGGGTGTGAGAGAAGGCGGTGAATACGGTCCTTACAAGCAGAGCGAGCGCCGCGACATATACCGCGAGTACATGAAGAAGTTGCTCGACGCCGGCAAGGCATACATCGCGTTCGATACCCCCGAGCAGCTGCAGGCCGCACGCGAGTCGCGTCCCAACTTCCAGTATGACGCATCCACACGCATGAGCATGTGCAACTCGCTCACCCTCCCCCCCGAGGAGGTGGAGCAGCGCATAGCCCGAGGCGACAAGTATGTGGTGAGATTTCTCATCGAGCCGGGCCGCGATGTGGAGGTCAACGACCTGATACGCGGCAAGGTGGTGATCAAGAGCGACATCCTCGATGACAAGGTGCT
>CAZBWZ010000149.1:0-5037 GCA_964495725.1 uncultured Bacteroides sp. | reverse complement strand
TATAATTCTACTCTGTAATGGAGAGTGACGGCTGATTACATCATGCCGCCCATGCCACCCATGCCGCCTGCGGGCATTGCGGGTGCGGGATTCTCCTCTTTCTTGTCGGCGATCACACACTCTGTGGTGAGGAACATACCGGCGATCGAAGCGGCGTTCTCAAGAGCCACACGTGTCACCTTGGCAGGATCGATAACACCGGCAGAGAGCAGATTCTCAAACTTGTCGGTACGTGCGTTGTAACCAAAGTCACCAGTGCCCTCGGCTACTTTCTGTACGATGACAGCGCCCTCCACACCGGCATTCTTGGCGATCTGACGCAGAGGCTCCTCGATTGCACGTTTCACGATGAGCACACCTGTGGTCTCATCATCATTCTCGCCCTTGAGGCCTTCGAGTGCTGAGAGACAGCGGATATAGGCCACGCCACCACCGGGCACGATACCCTCGGCGATAGCTGCACGTGTGGCGCTCAGTGCGTCGTCCACGCGGTCTTTCTTCTCTTTCATCTCTACCTCTGACGGTGCGCCGATGTGGAGCACTGCTACACCGCCGGCGAGTTTGGCCAGACGCTCCTGCAGTTTCTCACGATCGTAATCGCTCTTTGTATCGGCGATCTGATTCTTGATCTGGGCCACGCGGTCAGCGATCTTCTGCTTGTCACCGTCACCGTTTACGATGGTAGTATTCTCCTTGGTTACGGTCACCTTCTCTGCTGTACCCAGATAATCGGGTGTAGCCTTTGAGAGCTCGATACCCTTCTCCTCGCTCACTACTGTGCCACCGGTAAGGATAGCGATGTCTTCAAGCATCTCTTTACGACGGTCGCCGAAGCCGGGGGCCTTGACAGCACAAACCTTGAGCGAACCGCGCAGACGGTTGACAACCAGAGTTGCGAGAGCCTCCTGATCCACATCCTCGGCTACGATGAGCAACGGACGTCCGCTCTGTGCCACAGATTCGAGGATAGGAAGGAGATCCTTGAGATTGGAGATTTTCTTATCATAGATGAGGATGGCCGGACGATCCATCACACACATCATCTTCTCGGTATCGGTTACGAAATACGGTGAGATGTATCCGCGGTCAAACTGCATACCCTCCACAATATCGATTGTGGTCTCGGTACCCTTGGCCTCGTCGACAGTGATCACACCCTCTTTTTTCACCTTCTTCATAGCCTCGGCGATGAGTTTGCCGATCTTGTCATCGTTGTTGGCGGATACGCGGGCTACGTCCTCGATTTTCTTGAAATCGTCGCCTACCTCCTCGGCCATGCTGCGGATATTCTCCACCACTGTGGCAACGGCCTTGTCGATACCGCGTTTGAGATCCATGGGATTTGCTCCGGCTGCGACGTTCTTCAGGCCGACATTGATGATCGACTGGGCGAGTACGGTAGCGGTAGTGGTGCCGTCACCTGCATCATCACCTGTCTTGGATGCCACTTCCTTCACCAACTGGGCACCCATGTTCTGGAATTGGTCATCGAGCTCGATCTCGCGTGCCACGGTCACACCGTCCTTGGTGATGTGAGGAGCGCCGAATTTCTTCTCGATGATTACATTACGGCCTTTCGGGCCAAGTGTCACTTTCACGGCGTCGGCCAAAGCGTCGACGCCCTTCTTAAGCTCTTCGCGAGCCTTGATATCGAATTTGATTTCTTTTGCCATAATAAATAAATTTTTTTCGGAATTACCCGTATGTTTTTTTTTATAAAATTAAAGTATCACGGCGAGCACCTCGTTCTGACGCATGATCAGCACCTTATCGCCATCGATTTCTACCTCAGTGCCGGCATATTTGCCATACAGCACTTTATCTCCGGCTTTCAGCACCATTTCTTCATCTTTAGTGCCGTTACCCACGGCAAGCACTGTGCCTTGCAGTGGTTTTTCTTTTGCAGAGTCAGGGATGATGATACCTGAAGCGGTAACTTCTTCGGCTGCGGTAGGCTGGATGAGCACGCGGTCGGCTAATGGTTTTACATTCATGATAAATATATTTTTATAAGTTTAAATATTACATTATTCAATTATTCAATTATTCAATTATTCCGTTACGCTGTGACACGACTGGATTAACTACATTTTCATTTATGCCAATATCGTGCCAAACTCATAAAACTGACAAGGTGACTGACAGAATGTCACATTCCGTCAGTCACCTTATATAACAATCCGCCTCGGGCTATTGTTCGGCCTGATAATAGACAATATCCCTGTTTTCCACAAGGTATGTTGTCACCGTCTCGGCCAAGGTACGTTTTCCTCCGGGAGTGCAGTCATATCTGCGTCCGGTCTTTGTCACCACACGCTTTGTCCAGTTGCCGTGGCTGTCGGTCTGCTTATTGTCAAATGTGGTTTCGGTCTCGGTTACTGAGATCTGGGGATCACCAAAAAACTCCTTCATACCCACACGGTAACCGGAGTCATCATAGCTGTACGTCGCCTTGGTGTCTACATCCGACGGGCGGTCGTTCTCATCATTTACGATACGCTCGGTCATGAGCTTCGGGCCGTCCCATGTATATACCTTCACAAACTCCTTGTCACCCGCGCTGCTGAGGCTCACGAATGACTTGACATAGCCACCCTCGCCACGGCGGAAAACAAGCTTACCCTCCATCGAGGTACCTGCGCGCTGGAAATTACCATCTTCGTCATACACAAATCCGTAGGTCATGGATTCTACCTCATCACCCTCAAACACGACATTGTTTATGACATCCGTGATATAGCCGTCTTTATTGAAGCGCTCTATGCGCTTGGTCATCGAGGTGGTATCAGATATCACCATACCGCTGTCGCCGGCGGTGAGATCCTGACTGATGGTGGTACACTCCTTTACCTGGCCCCGCAGGTCAGCAAACGCATAATCGGCCGTGTAGAAGGTATCCACCCTCACCTCTTCAGACTGGGTCTCAGCAGGCTTTTCATTGCCTGTGCATGCGACCATCATCATCAGAGCACAGCCAAGCAGATAATGTAGCTTTCTCATGATGTAAATCCGTAATAAAAATAAACCTGCCGGCGGTTGGGTCAGTAACCTCCGGCAGGCTGCAAGCTGATTATAGAAGGATTGAAAAATTATTTGTCAAGATGCTCGTAGCGCAAGGTCATCGTGGGCTGGTCGCATACCTCGGCGGGGCCGAAATACTGGATCGGGCCGGGATATACGAAACATGTGTTGATGGCCCAGTTGTCGCGCTGTGCGGCGAATCTCTGGAATGGTGCTCCGTCGAGACGCACGAGCGCCTTCTGGATCACGGGCTTGAGCTCACCGTTGCGGCGCTCCATATTCATCATGCTGGTGATAGGTATACCGCCTGTGGTCCACTGGATAGCGGGCTTCACGAGATTGCGTACCGATGACATGTAACCTGTGAGGCCGGCTTCGATAAGGCAAGCTGCGTTATAGCCTAAGGCGTAGCAGTAGTCAGCATCGAAGTTTGACGGATCGGCACAGCGGCCTTCGTAGCCGAAGAAGTGGTGCATGGGGCTGAATTTGCCTACATACTTGCCTTCTTCCTTCATCTCCTTGAGACGACGGCCCACCATCTCGCTCAGCAGCTTTTCTGTCTCGATAAGCGACACTTGCACATTGCCGTGGGGGTCGCGGTCGAGTGACAGCTGGCGTGCCACTGCCTCGGGCAGCGACGCATAGATTGCGGCATTCTCCTCTGAGAGGTTCTTAAGCAGGAATTCACGCTGGGCGGCTGGATCGAGAGCGGCAAACTGTGCGGCATTGGCTGCAAGGATGTCGTTGAGCTGCTGGATCAGACGCTTCATAGCGGGAATAAACTCAATCAGTCCCTCGGGGATGAGCACGGTGCCGTAGTTGTTGCCCTCGGCAGCACGACGTGCCACGATATTCGCGATATAGTCCACGATATCCTGGAGAGTCATGTTCTTGGCCTCTACCTCCTCGGAGATGATGCACACGTTGGGCTGTGTCTGCAGTGCGCACTCCAGGGCGATATGGCTTGCGCTGCGGCCCATAAGCTTGATGAAGTGCCAGTATTTCTTTGATGAGTTACAGTCACGCTGGATATTGCCGATTACCTCGGAATACACTTTGGTGGCGGTATCGAATCCGAATGATGTCTCGATGAAGGCATTCTTGAGGTCACCGTCGATTGTCTTGGGACATCCGATCACCTGCACGCCTGCGCCGATGCTCTTGTAGTATTCGGCGAGCACTGCGGCATTGGTGTTGGAGTCATCACCACCGATGATTACGAGAGCCTGTATGTCAAGTTCTTTGAGGATCTCAAGACCCTTGTCAAACTGCTCTTTTTTCTCAAGTTTGGTGCGACCTGAGCCGATGATGTCAAATCCGCCGGTATTGCGGTATTCGTCAACTATTGCTGATGTAAGCTCGACATAGTTGTGGTCGATGAGTCCGGCAGGGCCCATGAGGAAACCGAAGAGACGACTGTCGCGGTGGATACGCTTGATACCGTCAAACAGTCCGCTTATCACATTGTGTCCGCCGGGAGCTTGTCCGCCGGAGAGGATGACACCGACATTGACGGGCTTGCCTACTGTCTGGTTGGGATTTTTCTCAAACGTGATGTCGGGCATTCCGTAGGTGTTGGGGAAAAGATTCTTGATTTCTTCCTGATCTGCTACCGACCGGGTTGGTTTGCCCTCGACAACCTTCACCGCACCGCTTGTGAGGGCGATGGGCAGCTTAGGCTGATATGTGGCGCGGGCCTTTTGTAATGCGCTCTTTTTCATTTATTTTCTATATGAGTTTGATTAGTCGTCTCTATTATGTGATGAGAATATCCGGATTTCCGCTACTGGGCGGATACCCCTCTTATCCTCAATACTCAGCTTGGTGGCATTTATCCCCGGGTGACACATCATGCTGTCTCAGACCCGGATCTTCACTGTCGCTAAATTGCCGCAAATTTAATATAATTTTTTTGGTTCTCAAAGTATTTTTATCACTGTATGATTTTTTTGTGCGGGCAGGCCACGGCTCTTTCATTTAAAAATACTTGACAGATTTGAAAAAGCCTCTATTTTA
>CAZBWZ010000148.1:0-5047 GCA_964495725.1 uncultured Bacteroides sp. | reverse complement strand
ACCGCGGTGACTATCAGAACGGCTGGGACACCGACCAGTTCCCCATCGACAACTACGAGCTCACACAGGCCATGATGCAGATCATCCGCAACGGCGGTCTGGGCAACGGCGGTACCAACTTCGACGCCAAGACTCGCCGCAACTCAACCGATCCCGAGGATATCTTCATCGCTCACATCGCCGGTATGGACGCGATGGCCCGCGCACTCGAGAGCGCAGCCGCCGTGCTCGAGAAGTCTCCCTACAAGAAGATGCTCGCCGACCGCTATGCTTCGTTTGACTCAGGCATGGGCAAGGAATTCGAGGAAGGCAAGCTCACACTCGAGCAGGTAGCCGAATACGGCAAGAAGGTCAACGAGCCCGCTGTCACCTCTGGCAAGCAGGAGCTCTACGAGGCCATCATCAACATGTACGCCTGATATACGCCCCTCACATATAAAAAAGGTGGAAACAATGTTTCCATCTTTTTTTTTACAACGCTCCCAGTCGGCAATCATAGATTTTATGTAATATCCTGTTTATACTTTCGTCGATTTTATGTGACTCATTGCCTGATATATCATCGATTATACGTAATTTTGCCATATAATCAATAAGTTGGATATTGAAGCTAATAAGTCATATATAGAAATTCATACCAGTCAGATTCTCCTCATCATATCGATTTTGTATTCGAGGCCTCTTGCATCTTTCTTCTCATTGAAGTTGGCGGCTATCAGATAAATAGTGCGGTAATCCATGGCGTACCTGCCGGAATAGTCACGTGAGTAGATCTGCTCCATGGCCTCACGCACACTTTTATTATATTTAAACTCGAATATGTATACGTATTCACCGGAGATAACCTCAATGTCGCTACGCCCCTTATATCCATGATGCTCGGCTACTACATTGGTATCACAGAGCTCGGTTAGGAGGTATGTGACAGCCCGATATGTCGACTCGGAATGATCCTCGCCCGGAAGATCCTTCAACAGCGTCGCAAGGCGTTGCATGAAATCATTAACTTTACCATTGATAAGGTCTGTCTTAAAGCGGGTAAACTCAAACCGGCCACCACCTCTTCTGGTCTCAGGTACGTAAACTCTCAGCAGACTCCGGTAGAAGCCGGTTTCCACCTCTTTGTTGGGAAAGCCCAAAGAATAGAATTGAGATACCGGATCGTAGCTTTTAATAGAGAGGTAGCCGGTCTGAAACATCAGCGGTACAGGATTCAATCTGTCGAATCCCACGTCGATCAGATCCTCCTTTGTGGCCATGACACCATTGAGGTCTCGTGGATTTATTCCATTCTCCTTTACCCATCTGGCAAGGAAAGTGGGTGTCCCCGTCTCAAATCAATATGGTTGTATCTCTTTTGATTTCAATGACTTCAAGACACTATACGGATTATACAGCTTCTTTCCTTTTTTACTGAAAAGGTAGCCCTCATAGTAATCGCGCAGTGCGCGGAGGGTGGAGTCAAAATCCTCCTCCCGCTCTTGAGAGAGGACTTCGATACCGGGTCTGAAATTATCAAGTAATTCCTGCTCGGTCAGCCCGCAGATATCGGAGTAGGCATTGGAAAACGAAATATCATCCAGATTGTTAAGGTCGCTGAAGATACTCACCTTTGCAAACTTTGCGACACCCGTGATGAAAGCAAAGCGTATGTGATCATCCATCGTCTTCAGATTTCCGAAAAAGCCCTTGAGCAATGACTGATTCCTTTCAAACAATCGCCGATTATGCTCAACAGCCAAAAGCGGTTTATCATATTCGTCAACGAGTATCACAGCTTTACGTCCGGCGATCTCCTCAACTCTTTTCAATAGTTTGTAGAATCTCCCGGGTATGGTGTTATCTACATCGGTAACATCATATTCTTTTTCGTATTCACACAGATAGCGGTTGAGTATATTATCGAGTCCATCATCAGCCGAATAATCCTCGGCATTGAAATCAAAACGTAAAACAGGTGACGGAGTCCAGTCAAGATCCATACGATCGGCAGCCAGCCCCTTGAAGAGCTCCCGTCTGCCGCTGAAATAAGACTCAAGCGTAGAAAGTAGCAGACTCTTACCGAAGCGGCGTGGCCGGCTCAGAAAGATATAATGACCTTGCTCCAGCAACGTCTTGATATATCCTGTCTTATCAACGTATGCATAGCCCTCCTCAATAATCTTTTTGAATGACTGTATTCCTATTGGATATCGTTGCTCCATCATGGTCTTTGTTCTGCCATGCAAATATATCCTATTTTTTTGAATTATCTAAGCATTTGATATATTTTATAAATGGATTACCACTGCTGAGCAAGGGGGCGGGTCAAATGTATTGATCAACGAGCTGACTGTCTACCGGCCGGTGGCCTGCAGATATGTGAGTTTCTTGATCTGAAATTGCCCATAGGCGTCCACAAATGTATCACGGGATTGCTGGTACAGGGTCTGAGCCTTGAGCAGGTCTGTGACAGTGACAGTGCCGGCATTGTAATAGTTTTGATTGAGCCTGAGATTTTCTGATGACTGATTGATCGACTCCCGGGCGATTTCCATCTGTGAATAGGCCGTAGTGAGATCATTCCAGGCGTTTGTCATAGCAATCATCAGCAGCTGCGAGTCATCCTCGAGCTGAGTCTTCGCGATCTGAGTCTCAAGCCTTCTCTTCTTCATGTTGTGCGAGCCACCCCACGAGTCAGTAATCGGTATACTGACGGTGACGTAAACATTGGCGAATGTATGGCCCTCATCCAAAACATGCTCGTAATTATAGCCGGCTCCCAGCGCTACAGTAGGGAGGTTGCTGCCGGCTGCGATTTTCTCTTCTATTTCCTTAGCCTTCACATTCTGAGACAACAGCCCGTGGCCGACCGTATTCGATAGACTTTCCTCAGGACTCATGTAAAGCTCACGGGGAAATACCGGCACGACACCGACTTCGATATCCGACGCTACATCAACAGACCCTGATGTACCTTTACCGACGCATTGGGACAACAGCATCCTGACAACATAAATACCATTGTCGAGCTCAGTTTTAGCCACAAGCATCTCGTTTCTCTTCAAATCGACTTCGAGCAGGTCATTGGTAGTGGTAACTCCGGCATCTACATAACTCTTTACCTGTAATCTAAGAGTATCGAGCATTGAGATCACTTTTTCTAAAGTCTGATGTTTGGAATGCAGTGACACAAGCTGCCAGTAATATTGCTCCACATCCTTGCGCACATCGTCGGCCGTCTGACGTTGCTGCAGACGGCACACCTCTTCTCCTACACGGGCCAGCCGGTTGCCATTTACGAGTCTTCCGCCAAGGAAAATGGGTTGTATGAGATTCAGGCCTGCATACGTACCTTTCTTAAGCAGGCTGATATCGAAGTTAACGTCAGACATATCCGGTATAAGCGTGGAAAGCGGAAGATCGATATTATGCCTGAGCATACCATGATTAGCCGTGAAAGCTATACCATTGGCGCTCACCGAAGGAAAATAATTGGTGTATACTTCACGCGATGTCTCGCGGGCTGCCTCCAGAGCATATCCGGCATTGTGGATACGTGCATTGTTTTCGAGAGCCATATTGACACACTCGTCAAGACTCAGACGCTGGGCCTTGACTGAGAATACCGACAACATGACGGATATGATCATAATGCTTGCTATCTTATTCATTTTGTTTTTTGTTGAGTTTGTTTCTTTTCCATTACCTTCCAGTACAGCACCGGAATGACCGTGACGATGAAGAAGAATGTGATGATTGTTCCCCAGAATATAACCGTGCCCATAGGTCGCCAGAGCGGAGTACCTGTAAGCACCATCGGGAGCACACCCATGGATGCGGCCGCCGAAGTAAGGAAGATTGGACGCATACGCCGCAATGCACTGTGGTAGATAGCCTCCTTGACCGTCATGCCCTCCGACCGTCCGAGCTCCTCGGCATAGTCGATCATGATAATCACATTCCTCACCAGAATACCCATGAGGGATATGAAGCCAAGCGTACATGTGAGCGAGAGTACCTCACCCTGCACAGCCAGACCAATGCCCGCACCGGGCACACACAACACGATGCAAAACAGTAGCAAAGCCGAGGTCTTGACATTCTTGTAATGAGAGAGCAGTATAAAAAATATGATCGCGACAGCCATCACGAGAGCGGAAATAATCGGAGGCCACATTTCAAGAGACTGGCTGTAGTCACCGCCGTATTCGATACTGACATCATCAGGGAGGGTAAGTCTATCCAGCTTTTCTCTCAGCACATCGGTCACCTGTAATGAGAATGAGCCCCTCTCCACTTCGGCAGTGACGGTGACACAAGGGATACCGTTGCGGTGGGATAGCTGTCCGTAATTCCACGAGGGCACGACATCCGCCATCTGACGCAAGGGTGCGGAGGTCAGTCCCATCACAGGCAGCAGTTCGTTGCGCAGATCCATCACATCGGCTCTCTCTGATGTGGGTGTACGGAGCACCACAGGCGTAGCGTAAGTGCCGTCCCATACCGTGGCCACGGGTATTCCTGAGGATGTATATCGTAGGGCGAGATTGGCCTCCAGCATCATGTCACTCATTCCGAGCCTCGACATTGTAGTGAAGTCGGGAGATACCTCCGATGCCACAAGGGGAGCCTGCAGACTGCTTGTCTCAAGATTAATCTCAGGTATCGTGCGCATGATGGCCAGCACCGAATCAGAGACAGCATGGAGAGATGAGTAGTCGCTGCCTTGTATGCGCACCTCTATCGGATATGCCGCATTGGAGTAGGACAGCTGCTTGAATCTGATTTTTGCCTCAGGGAAATAATCGCGATATTTTGCGGTATACTCATCCAGGATTTCAACCGTAGCCTCATTACTCAGGGTGTTGACGATAAACTGGGCGAAATTAGGCCCTCCTACCTGAGGAGCATAGGTGGTCTGGAAACGAGGCGATGAACAGCCATGGAAATTTGCCACGGACACCACCCTGTCGTCCTTTCTGAGAATATCGGCCATGGAGTCGGCTATGACGTTGGTCCGGTCAAGCGGTGTACCTGTGGGCAGATATATCTCCACCGCAAACTG
>CAZBWZ010000147.1:0-5118 GCA_964495725.1 uncultured Bacteroides sp. | reverse complement strand
GACATGGGCTACATACTCTATGCCCAGAAAAAATACGCCGACGCCGCCACATACTTCTCAAAGATGCTCGCGGCTCCCGGCAGCCTCACCGGCAACATCATAGCCGACGCCTACAACCGTCTGGGCGACTGCCGCCTCAACCTCAAGGAATACGACTTGGCCGAGAAAGCCTACGGCCAGGCCTACGACACCGCCCCTAAATCAGGCGACTACTCACTGTTTCAGCAAGGTCTGATACAGGGCTACAGGCGTGAACACCGCCAGAAGATCGAGACAATGCAGATCATGCAGAAGCGCTTCCCGGCCTCGGCGCTAATACCCGACGCGCTGCTTGAGATGACCGAGAGCTACCAGCAGCTCGGAGACAACGCCAACGCCCTGAGAATATACCGCCAGCTCGTAGACAAATATCCCAACACAGCCCAGGGGCGCCAGGGCTATCTGCAGATGGCCCTCACACTGCTCAACTCAGGCGACCGCCCCGGCGCTGTCAAGGCATACAAAGAGGTGATAAAGCGCTATCCCACATCCGACGAGGCATCACAGGCTATCGAGCAGATGAAACGCATCGCCTCCGAAGACGGCAGCCTGCGCGACTTCATGACATTCGTCAACTCGGTCGAGGGCGCTCCGTCAATCGACGAGAGCGAGATAGAGGTGATCACGTTCGAGACAGCCGAGAAAGCCTATCTCACACAAAACAGCACCTCTAAGCTCGAAGACTTCGCCGACGACTACCCCGACAGCAAGCTGCGTCCGCGCGCGCTGGCCTACCTCATCGAAGGATTCATGGCCGGGGGCGACACCCGCAGCGCCTACCAGTACGCGTCGGCCCTCACATCACAATATCCCGACAACTCGCTCTCGCAGCAGGCTCTCGCCACCAAAGCCGCCATCGAGGAGGCCGACGGCAAGGGCAACCTCGCCCTCGACACATGGCAGCAGCTCGCCGCCAAGGCATCGTCGCCCCAGCAGCTGCTACAGGCACGTATGGGCATACTGCGCAACGCCCGCCTCTCTGGCGACCACGACCTGGTGATAACGACCGCCGAGGCCGTCACAGCCACCTCGGGTGTGGGAGACGACGACCTCACCGAGGCCAGATTCTCGCGCGGCCTGGCCATGATGCGCAAAGGCGACATGAAGAATGCCCGCAAAGAGCTGGAGGCGATAGCAGCCAACACATCCAACCTCTACGGCCTGCAGAGCGCGTACTATCTGGGAGAGAGCTTCTACAACACCAAAGACTATACCACCGCCGAGCACTGGGCCCAGAGCGTGGCCAACGCAGACACCCGCCACCAGTACTGGCAGGCACGCGGATTCATACTGCTGAGCGACATATACGCCGCCAACGGCGACAAATTCAAGGCCCGCCAGTATCTCGAGGCAGTGAGAGACTATTACAAAGGCACTGAGAAAGACATCTTCGACATGATCAACCAGCGCCTGCGCTGACACACGCCTCCATCATCAATCAACCGCATTTAGAAATCCCCACATTTTTCATACCATAAATGAAAAGACACTTCACCTTGGCACTCGCGGCGGCCGCCACAGTATGCGCCACCGCCCAGGACCTGCAGAAAGAAATCACCGTAGACAGATACGTGTTGCCGCAGACCCGCCAGGCATCACGCCTCTCGGGATACGCCCCGCGCCTATTCCAGCCCGAGGTCAGGACCAAACGTCTCAATGTGGCCGAATATGCCAAAGCCGGAAAGATCACCAACGAGGCGGCCCAGCTGCCACCCGCTCCATGGCTCGACTCGATACCCTGCACCCCCTGGCGCGGATATGCGTCGCTGGCCTACGGACCGCTCTGTGACATCGGCGCAGACATAGGATACCGGGTGTACCGCGACCGCAACGCCGATGTGGGCGTATGGGCGCAATTCACCAACAACCGCTACAAGGGACAGACCCCCGCATCGGACGATTCACATCTGGGCAACACCACCGTATCGGCCGGAGCCAACGGATCATACCGCATCGGCAGATCCCTGATAGGACTCGAGGCCGACTATACCCACGCCGGTGTGGTGACCCCGGTGAGCATGATACAGATGGGATATATAATCAATGAGCAGTATACCCAGACGGCCGACATCGCCAATGTCAAGGCCGGATGGACCGGCATCACCGGCATGTTGGCCTCACACGCATCGGCCGGATTCAGCTATTTCGACTTCGGCGACGACGCGCCACCGGCCACGGCCACTATCCTGCCCGGCATACGCCAGACCATGGTGAGCGTGGCCGCAGGCTCGGGCCTGTGCGATGACAACAGCGCCGCGCCCTGGCTCGGACTCGACATCGACTGGGACTTCGTGCGCAGCGGAGGCATGCTCCAGCAATACGCCGGCCTCAGCTATTATGATGTGGCGTCATACACCCTCGGCCACCTCCGTCCCTACCTCAACTTCGGCGAGGGGTCATCCCTCTCGGGCCGCGTGGGCCTGAACCTCAGCGTGGCCACCGGCAACGGCAACGGACATCTGCGCGTGGCCCCGGACGTAGAGATCGACTGGCACACCACCGACTGGTTCACCATCTACGGCAAGGCCACCGGCGGCGAGCACATCAACAGCATACGCTCACTCTTCGACATCAATCCCTACATCTCCACCGATTACGGCTACGAGCGCACCAATGTGGCCCTGCAGCTCGAGGTCGGAGGCCATCTCACTCCCCTGCCCGGCCTGCGCCTGTCGGGCTACGGGCGCTGGGCCAGTGTCAGAGGCCAGCTCGTGCCGCTCACGCTTGTAAGCTCAAACTACCGCCTGTCCTCGCTCTACGACCGGGCCGATGTCAAAGGCTGGGTGATAGGAGCCGAAGCCTCATACTCATGGCGCGGCATCGTATCGGCGGCAGCCCACGTGGATATGGCCCGCTCTGACAACGACTACGTATCCTGGCACACATGGCACGACGGAGCCAAATACGTGGCCGGAGGCTACATCAGCGGCCGCCCCATCGCTAATCTTGAGGTGAAAGCGGGCCTTGACTTGCGCGCTCACCGCAAATGCGCGATCATCAACTACAGAAAAGGCAGCACCGATGCAGACACCCCAGGGGTAGAGACCCTCAGGCGCATGACCGACCTCACCCTCTCGGCCCGTTATGACATCAACAGCAGGCTGTCGGCCTTCATCTCCGGCAGCAATCTCCTCAACAAGCGCTGGCTCACCGTCGGCGGAATGCCCGCACGTGGCATACACGGCTTGCTCGGAGCATCCTACCGATTCTGACCCCGATCACCGTCACCCCCTGCCCATAAGGCGTATTTTTGGCGTTCACCCGCCGAAAATACGCCTAAAATCGTATATAATGTTAAAAAAACTCATCCAAACAACATTGATTTTGCGGAAAAATCGTATATTTGCAAGCTGAAAAACTAAGCAACAATTAATTAACCAACTTTAAACATATTTTCTAAAATGCAAAGCAAAGGAAAATTAGGTAGTATCGTTGCAGGTATTATTGCCGTTTTCTTGGTTTTTGTGTGTCTGTTCTACCTTTCATTCTCATTCGTGTCATCATCACATGAGAAGAAAGCCGAGCAGTATGCGCTCAAGATCTCGAAAAACAACGATGACTCAGCTTACAACCAAGCCTATAAACACTATATGGACTCGGTTGGCGATGAAAAGGTGTACATGGGCCTCTACACGCTCAATGACGTACGCAAGTGGGGCGTAGGCCTCGGTCTCGACCTCAAGGGTGGTATGAACGTAATCCTCGAGGTCGATATCCCCGATATGCTCCACTCTGTATCCAACAAGGTCAACGACGCCAACTTCGAGGCCGCCATCGATACGACAAAGGCTATCACCACAGCCGACCCATCTGTCGACTTCCTCACCACATTCGTACAGCAATACCGCAACCGCGAGCCCGACATCGACATGTCGGTCGTATTCAAGGATAACATGGTGCCGACAGGCGCAAGCGACGCACAGGTAGTGGCCAAGCTCAAAGACAAGGTCAAGGCCATCACCGAGACAGCCGCCAACAGCGTGCTGCGCAAGCGTATCGACCAGTTTGGCGTGGTATCGCCCAACATCCAGATCCTCCAGGGCAAGGACGGCCAGGTGCTGCTCGAGCTCCCCGGCGTGAAGGATCACACACGTGTCCGTGAGCTGCTCCAGCGCTCGGCCACACTCGAATTCTACGACACATACCGCACCGACGAGATACAGAGCGCCATCGCAGCCCTGGTCAACCGCGCCCAGAGCGACACCACTCTCAATGTACGCGCTCTCGACCAGCTCCTGCAGTCGCGCAACAACTACGGCGCAGCCTCCACAGTGCTCGGCTACGCAGCCACTCCCATGGACATGGCCGCCATCGACGAGATACTCAAGTCAGGCGCAGCCCGCCAGACCCTGCCCGGCGACCTCAAGCTGCTGTGGGGCGTGAAAGAGGATGTGCGTGACTCCAACGGCAAAGAGGTGAAGATCGGTTATCCCCTCTACGCCCTCAAGACCACAGGCAACGGCGAGGCAGTGCTCAAGGGCGGTGTCGTGACCGATGCCTGGACCAACTACGACCCCATGCGCGGTGTGGAGGTGCTGATGCACATGAACACCGAGGGCGCCCGCCAGTGGGCACGCATCACCGCCGCCAACGCAGCCGACGGCCAGCGTCCTATCGCCATCGTGCTCGACGACCAGGTATACTCAGCCCCCAACGTCAACAGCGCAATCGAGGGCGGCCAGTCGTCAATCACCGGCAACTTCACACAGGAAGAGGGCAGTGACCTCGCCAACGTGCTCAAATCCGGTGAGATGAGCGCCAAGATCAACATCATCTCCGACATGGTGATCGGTCCGTCGCTGGGCCAGCAGGCCATCGACAAGGGTATCACCTCGTTTGTGGTGGCCCTCGTGCTGCTGATGGTATTCATGTGCTCGTTCTACGGACTCATCCCCGGCCTCATCGCCGACTTCTGCCTCATCTGCAACCTCTTCTTTACAATCGGTATCCTCGCCTCCTTCCAGGCAGTGCTCACCATGAGCGGTATCGCCGGTATCGTGCTGTCGCTCGGTATGGCTGTCGACGCCAACGTGCTTATCTTCGAGCGCGCCAAAGAAGAGCTGCGCAACGGCAAGAACT
>CAZBWZ010000146.1:0-5159 GCA_964495725.1 uncultured Bacteroides sp. | reverse complement strand
ACGTAAGCCTTACGGGCATTCTCGATGACCTGACGGAGCAGCGGGTCGATCTGTTCGCTCTTCACCTTATCAAATTCGGCCTGATTTACAGGAGCGTTCTCAGAAATCTGACCGGCCTTCACATAGAGATTATAGGCCATCTGATACCATGCGTTATCATTGTTGGGATCTACCTCCACAGCCTTACGGTAGCTCTCCATCGGATCCTGGCCGATCTCGGGCTGTTCCTGCACGATACCCTTGATAAAGTAATACTGTGACACCTCGGGGGAGTCGGCGATAGCCTGGTTGATGAGCGAGAGAGCCTCGGGGAAGTTCTTCTCGTTGATATAGCCATTGATGATCTGGCCGATATACTGTGAATCCTCCTTACCGAACTTCTCATATCCCTGCATGGCAGCTGCTCTGATCTTGGCTGGGTCATTACCCTGTATGGCGGCATAGAGGGCATAGTCGTATGCCGTCTTGTTGTCATTGCCTGCTGCGATAGAGTTATTGAGTGCGGTGAGGGCCTGATCAAACTGCTCTGCCTGGAATGCTGCGATACCTTGATTATAATATAGGTCCACTTTCATCTCGGGAGTGACCATGGCAGCCATGAGCTTATTGTCAGAGAACAGGGGTGATTCGGGGAGAGTCACGAACACGTCCCATGCACGATAAGCATCAGTGTAATCCTTGCCGTTGAAGAAATATACGCCGGCGGTGTTGAATCCGTTGAAGTTCTCAGAAATGAGTTTGACAGCGTCCTTTGCATATTTGGGCTTGGCAGCGGTCTGATCCAGCTCTATAGCCTTCATCAGATAGTCATATCCTCCGAGCAATGCCTTGGCAGCTGCCAGACCGTCGGCCTCTGAAAGACCACCTTCCTGGGCACGTCCCTGAGTATCCATCTTTTTCCAATATTCCATTCCGGCCTTACCTGCCAGAAAGTAGGTCTCGGGGTTATTGGCGGTTGCAGGATCAGTGAAAGCAGGTGTAAGGATCTTCACCACCTCTTCATAAGATTGTTTGCCTACGGCTTTCTTTGCGTCTTTCAACACAGTCTCCTGTGCCATAGCGCCCATGCTCATAAGAGCACAAACACCTAAAATGCAGATTTTTTTCATGTCAGACGTTGTTTGTATTTGGGGTTTATTCTTTTGATTAAATTCCTTTTCTTTGGTTTATTCGTTGTCCGGTATCTCGTCAAATTCCTCAGATTCGTCTTCTGCCTCTTCCACAGCTTCAGTCTCGGCTTCGTCGATCTGATTGAGATCCATCTCGGGTAGCGCCTCGCCTTCCTCCACTGCCTCTACTTCTTCTTCGGGATCAGTGTCGACACAGCATACTGAGGCAATCTTATCATTGCGTTTCTCAAGATTGATGATACGAACGCCCTGGGTGGCGCGACCCATCACCCTGAGATCGGCTACATGGATACGGATAGTGACACCTGACTCATTGATGATCACGAGATCATTATCATCGGTCACACCCTCGAATGCAACCAGACGACCGGTGCGATCGGTGATGTTCATGGTCTTCACGCCCTTGCATCCGCGGGCGGTGGTGCGGTAGTCCTCGAGTAGCGAACGCTTGCCATATCCGTTGGCAGAGAGGGTGAGCACATCCTTAGGCTCTTCGGGTGAGATAGTGACGAGTCCTACCACGGCATCATCGCCTGCGTCGAGCTTCATACCGCGTACACCTGACGATACACGTCCCTGGGCACGCACCTTGGTCTCGTCAAAGCGGATTGCGCGTCCGTTGCGGTTGGCCAGAAGTATCTCGCTGCGACCGTCGGTAAGGGCGACGCCGATCAGCTCATCGCCTTCGCGTATCACTATCGCCTTCTTGCCTTTTGACATCACGCGGGCATACTCGGTGAGCACAGTCTTCTTCACAAGACCGTTTCTGGTAGCGAATACAAGATAGTGGCTGTCGGTAAACTCCTTTTCATCGAGCTGCTTGCAACGTATATAAGCCTTCACGCGATCGCCCTGCTCGATATTGAGCAGATTTTGCAGGGCACGGCCTTTGGAGCTGCGTGTGCCCTCGGGCAGCTCAAACACCCTCATCTTATATACAAGTCCCTTCTCCGTGAAGAATAACATTGTATTATGCATCGAGGCAGTGTATACATGCTCGATAAAGTCTTCATCGCGTGTATCACTACCCTTGAATCCTACTCCACCGCGATTCTGGGCACGGAATTCAGAGAGAGGAGTACGCTTGATATATCCCATGTGTGAGATGGTGATGATCATGTCATCGTCGGCATAGAAATCCTCGGCGTTGAAATCACCGGCCTGATAGTCGATGTCGGTCTTTCTCTCATCGCCGAACTTGTCGCGCACCTCGATGAGCTCGCTCTTTATGAGCTCGCGGCACACTATGGGATCATTGAGGATAAGTTTAAGACCGCGTATCTCCTCCATTATCTCGTCATAATTCTGGCGGAGCTTGTCCTGCTCCAGTTTGGCCAGAGCCTTGAGACGCATATCGACGATAGCCTGGGTCTGCGGCTCGTCAAGGCCGAATCGTTCGCCCAGACGTGTACGGGCCTCTTCGACAGAGTCAGAGCTCCTGATTATGCTGATCACCTCGTCAATATTCTGTGATGCGATAATCAGGCCCTCAAGGATATGCGCGCGCTCCTGAGCCTTTTTCAGGCGGTATTTGGTGCGTCGTATCACCACATCGTGACGATGTTCGATAAATGACGAAAGCAGCTGCTTGAGATTGAGCAGGGTCGGACGGCCGTTGACAAGAGCCACATTATTGACACTGAACGATGCCTGCATCTGAGTCATCTTGTAGAGCTTGTTGAGCACCACATTTGAATTGGCGTCACTCTTGATTCTGATCACGATACGCATACCCTGATGTGACGAGAAGTCGTTGATATCGGCGATGCCTTCGAGTTTCTTCTCATTCACGAGCTCAGCGATATACTTGATGAGCTCAGCCTTGTTCACACCGTAAGGTATCTCGGTGACGATGATATTCTCGTGATTTCCCTCCTGCTCTATCTCGGCACGCGCGCGTATCACAACACGCCCGCGGCCGGTCTCAAAGGCATCCCTCACCCCGGCATACCCGTAGATGGTGCCGCCGGTCGGGAAATCAGGGGCCGTGATATGACGCATGAGCTCAGGGATGGTGATATCCGGATTTTCGAGGAGGGCCACCGATGCGTTGATTGACTCGGTGAGATTATGAGGCGGCATATTGGTGGCCATACCCACGGCGATACCCGATGTGCCGTTGACAAGCAGATTGGGGAATCTGGTAGGGAGCACCACCGGCTCCTTACGCGAGTTATCGTAATTAGGCTGGAAGTCTACGGTATCTTCATCGATATCGGCGAGCATCTCCTCACCTATCTTTGACAGGCGCACCTCAGTGTATCGCATAGCGGCCGCACCGTCGCCGTCGACTGAGCCGAAATTGCCATGACCGTCGACCAGAGTATAGCGGAGCGACCAGTCCTGAGCCATACGCACGACCGTACCGTAGATCGACGAGTCGCCATGCGGGTGATACTTACCCATTACCTCACCGACGCAGTTGGCCGACTTACGATGGGGCTTCTCAGACGTATTGCCCATCTCATACATACCAAACATCACACGCCTCTGCACCGGCTTCATGCCGTCGCGGGCATCAGGGAGGGCACGAGACACAATCACCGACATCGAATAGTCGATGTAGGCCGACTTCATCTCGTTCTCAATATTAATTTTCAATATGCGGTTTTCGTCCAACATACATTAATGCGTTAAATTTATTCTTTGCCTTAATACAATAATGTAAAAAGGTAATTCGTTTCTATATATCCAAAGCTACTCAAATATCATACAAAGGTAGCGTTTTTTTTGATACCGACACACATTCTTTTATTCTATTTAATCTTTTTTAAGCAAATAATTCGACGTTTTTTTGCGACCTTTGGCATGATGTTTGCACATATAGACATCAGTGGCCCGAGCTGCCGGAGAAATCCGGGTATTACATATATTTCAAGGGGCTTTATCAGATAATAATCACTACCCTGCGGGGATAATCATTAATCAGTAATTAAATACACACAGCATATATCAATTTTATGGACAGATACTCACAAAACATACCGGCGCTGCTGCAACGCTGCCATAAGGTGACACTGACTCACAACAGCTCTCTGATGGGGCCCGAGCACATGCTGTTAGCCATGCTCTCCGACTTCAAGAGCGACGAGTTCATGCTCATCGACAAGGTGGCCCGCAATCATTCGGCCTACGAGCTCTACCAGCAGCTCGACCAGATGCTCTACGAGTCTACGGCTCCCGTGCAGCCGAATCCGCCGGTAAGCGACCTGGCCAACCGCATGCTCAAGCTCAGTGTGCTCGAAGCGCGTCTGCTCAAGCACCCCGAGGTAGATGTAGTACACATTCTGCTGGCCATTTTCCACAACAAAGAAGTATTAGATATGCCATTTATGAAAATCTTTTCAGATGCCGGTGTCGAATACCGCGCCCTCCACGAGGCAGTAGAGCATACCTCCGGATCTTCGGCTCCGATGGCAGGCGCCAGCTTCTTCGATGACGATGAAGACGATATGAAAATGCCTTCAGGCTCTGCCAAATCCTCTCAGACATCATCGCCCAAGAAGGGCAAATCTTCTGGCAACGACACACCCATGCTTGACAAATTCGGCCGTGACATGACAAGGGCGGCAGCCGACGGCCACCTTGACCCGGTGGTAGGACGTGAGGTAGAAATCGAACGCCTCGCCCAGATCCTGAGCCGGCGCAAAAAGAACAACCCCGTGCTGATCGGCGAACCCGGAGTGGGCAAATCGGCAATAGTAGAGGGCCTGGCATTGCGCATCGTGCAACGTAAGGTGTCACGTATCCTCTTTGACAAGCGCGTGGTGTCGCTCGACATGGCCGCTATTGTAGCGGGCACAAAATATCGCGGCGAGTTTGAGGAGCGCATCAAGGCTACCCTCACCGAGCTGCAGCGCAACAACAATATAATTCTCTTCATTGACGAGATCCACACCATCGTCGGTGCAGGTAATCCACAGGGCTCGATGGATGCCGCCAATCTGCTCAAGCCCGCACTGGCCCGCGGTGAACTGCAATGTATAGGTGCCACCACCCTTGATGAATACCGCAAGAATATCGAGAAGG
>CAZBWZ010000145.1:0-5160 GCA_964495725.1 uncultured Bacteroides sp. | reverse complement strand
GAGGTGGGCGGCACACCGATCAGTTTCATGCCGCTGAGCGTATACGATGGCGGCTCACCGGATAAGTGGATCGATGATGCGTGCGGTGAATACTCGCACACCCATGCGATCACACTTGCTATCAGCCATACTCACCGCACGGGCCATGACACCGCCGTGTATCTGCGCGGTATCATGGCACAGCTCACCGCACGCCTTGTCGGGACGCATGCTCCGGCATGGCTGGTGATCGAAGGCGGAGCCACGGCCTACGCGGTGATTTCCGCCCTGGGCTGGGACTCGCTGGAGATAGAGACGGAAATAGCCCCCGGAGTGATATCCATGAAGGCCTCCGGAGGCACACATGTGATAATGAAGCCCGGCAGCTATCCCTGGGGGCCTCTGTTCGCTATCTGACATCGGCGAGATTACGCTCTATCTCTTCGTCGCTTACCGAGTAATTGACCAGATCGCCTGCCAGGTATTTGTCGTAGGATGCCATGTCGATGAGACCGTGGCCTGAGAGATTGAACAGGATTACCTTCTCTTCTCCGGGATCGAGTTTCTTCACTTCGCGTATCGTGGCTGCTATGGCATGGCACGATTCAGGAGCGGGGATAATGCCCTCGGCGCGAGCGAAGAGGCATCCGGCCTCAAATGATTCGAGCTGATCGATGTCCACGGCTTCCATAAGGCCGTCTTTCAGCAACTGGCTCACGATCACGCCCGCACCGTGATAGCGCAGGCCTCCGGCGTGTATGTTGGCGGGCTGGAAGTTGTGTCCCAGCGAGAACATGGGCAGCAGGGGGGTGTATCCGGCCTCATCACCGAAGTCGTAGCAGAATTTGCCCTTGGTGAGCTTGGGGCATGATGCGGGCTCGGCGGCGATGAACCGTGTGTGGCTCTTGCCCTCCTCGCCGGCGATCTTGTGACGCATGAAGGGGAAGGATATGCCTCCGAAATTCGAGCCGCCCCCGAAGCAGGCGATCACCATGTCGGGGTACTCGCCGGCCATCTCCATCTGCTTTTCAGCCTCAAGGCCTATCACGGTCTGGTGCAGGGTGACGTGGCTGAGCACCGAGCCGAGGGCGTATTTGCAGCCCGGGGTGGTGCTTGCGAGTTCCACGGCTTCGGATATGGCTGTGCCGAGCGATCCCTGGCAATTGGGGTTGGCCGTGAGGATGTCTTTACCGGCACGGGTCGACATGGATGGCGAGGGTGTGACCTGCGCGCCATAGGTCTGCATGATGCTGCGACGGTAGGGTTTCTGCTCGTATGAAATCTTCACCTGGTATACGGCGGCTTCGAGGCCGAAGAGCGATGCGGCGTATGACAGCGCGGCTCCCCACTGTCCGGCACCGGTCTCGGTGGTGACGTTGGTCACGCCCTCCTGCTTGCAGTAATAGGCTTGCGGAATCGCGGAATTGAGTTTGTGCGAACCCATCGGCGATACACTCTCGTTCTTGAAATAGATGTGTGCCGATGTGCCGAGTGCCTTTTCCAGTCCGTAGGCACGTACCAGAGGGGTAGACCTGTAGTATTTATACATCTCCCTGACCTCATCGGGAATGGGTATCCAGCGGTCGGTGGTGTTGAGCTCCTGATCGCAGCATTCGCGTGCAAAAATCGGGTAAAGGTCCTCGGCCTTCATCGGTTGTCGGGTAGCGGGGTTGAGCGGAGGCAGTGGCTTGTTGACCATATCGGCCTGAATGTTGTACCACTGGTGAGGAATTTCACTTTCCGGAAGAATGTAACGCTTGGCTTTCTCTTTCATTTTAATGCAAAAATTAAATATTTGCTTGCAAATGTAATCAATAATACTCAATTTACAAAATTCATGTAATTTTGTCCCCACATCATCTTCCCCTCCACGCAAAATTATTTCGAGGCTCATGCCTCGGTCTCTGCATGTTTCTCTTTGTTTTGCGTGAGATATTCTCACCATCTATGTACGCCTGACGTCATCGTAGTCACACGCGAAAACAACATAAAAACCCTCAAAAACTTTTTTCGAGACCACGGGATAGGAAAGGTTTCCGAAGGCTGATCACTCAGGCTCTGAAGAGCCACGCAGGATAGGGGCAGATCAATCGCAGATTTTTTATTACGCCCAATAATTACGCCTAAAATGATGACACCCAAGGTAGAGTCGCGGTATCCCATCGCTCCCTCTCTGTTTCTTGGCTCATAGTGACATCGATCATCCGAATTAGGTGGTCAGCCCGGATTCCGGCATTTTGAATTAGGTGGTCAGCCCGAATTTTGATGATTTGAATTAGGTGGTCAGCCCGAATTTTGGCATTTTGAATTTGGTGGCTGACTAATTTTGTATTAAATTTGCTGTATAAATTTATTATCAAGTTACCATGCTACCACCTGTAATTTTAAAAAGGAAAATTTATAAGAAACTTCTTGAATGGAAAAACTACTCAAATGGATCTGAAGCTTTACTTATACAAGGAGCCCGACGAATCGGTAAATCCACAGTGGCCGAGGCTTTCGCGAATAATGAATACAAAAGTTATATACTGATTGATTTTGTACGCGATGGCGAAGAATTATCAAGCCTGTTCGACAATATTACAGATCTTGATTTCTTATTTCTGCGACTCCAACAGATAAAAAATGTAAAGTTGGAAGTGCGCAATTCTGTCATAATCTTCGACGAAGTACAGTTCTGCCCCAAAGCAAGACAAGCCATAAAATTTCTTGTTGCCGACGGGAGATATGACTATATAGAGACCGGTTCCTTAATATCCATACATAAGAATACTAAAGATATTCTGATTCCCAGTGAAGAAAGTAGAATAGATATGTTTCCTATGGATTATGAGGAATTCCTATGGGCTATCGGTAAAGAGGTGGCATACAATGCATTGAAAGACCAAGAAAAGTATTGGTTTTCCTTTGATGACTCCCTCATTCGGTCTTCGATGAGAGATCTGAGGCTATACATGTTGATAGGCGGGATGCCTCAGGCAGTATTGAAATATCTGCAAACTAATAATATGGCGGAAGTAGACAGAGTAAAGCGCCGAATTTTGCAACTATACATGGACGATTTCCAGAAAATTGATCCTACAGGTATACTTACGGAGATTTTCAAATCAATCCCGGGAGAACTCTCAAAAGGGAAGTTGAAGATGGAAATAGGGAGTGTGCTCGGGTCTTCTCCCTCAATACTACCGAAATTGCTCCATGAAATGGATGAATCCATGACTGTAAATTTTTCTTTCAGATGTTCAGACCCTAATGTGGGGTTGAAGTTGCACAAAGAAGCTAACTCATTTAAAATCTATATGGGAGACACCGGCCTCTTTGTCACTCTTGCTTTCTGGGATAAGGATGTATCCGAAAACGTGATTTATTCCAAGCTACTTGCCGATAAGCTTAGTGTAGATCTGGGATATATCTTTGAAAATCTTTGTGCTCAAATGATCAGAGCATCAGGTCGGTCGCTTTACTACCACACATGGCCCAGCCGAGCAGACCTGAAAAAGCATTATAAGATAGATTTTCTTCTCACATCCCATGATAAGTTAATCCCTATTGAAGTAAAGTCAGGCGGGTATAAGTCACACAGATCTCTTGATGTCTTTTGTGAGAAATATTCCGATCGCATACTATACCCTTTGATGGTATATACGAAAGCTCCCCGACGTGACGGCGCATTGAAGATGATACCATTTTATCTCTTTCCCATCGTTATTTCAAATCTCTGATTGATGAAATATTTGTATTAAGTAAGTGGGTGATCACATTAATCATATGTTATCCTACTTGAATCATATGTTATCCTACTTGCTTTTTTGGGCATCTTTGCCAAATTTGTTCAGTCACGATAGAGCACCATCGCTCCTTCATCGATTTGTCAAATCTGTATAAAAATATCTGCGCATTATAGTATACGATTTGCATGACCACTTACTTAAGTAGGATTTTTTTGTGCTGGAGGAAACATATGACCACCTACTTGGCAACTATTGAAGTCAGAGCTTTGTTCGTCATTTTTTAGACTTCCCCTACAATGCAGCTCTAATCCTGATTGTTGTGAATAAGGTAATTTTTTGTATACTATTCATGTCTGTTGTGTCGTCGGGCCGACTTTTTGCCTTCGGTGATGGACAAATGACGGATTGTGGTGAATCAACGGTGGCAGGTGGTGACAGGCGGTCAGGATCAGCGGAGCCTCCTCTATGATACATCCGTAGGATGGGGATTTGGGAATGTTGGATTATTTCTGTAAATTTGTTGCAGTTATTTACTAATTTACAGAAATATGAAGACATTATTTTTTGTGCCGCTGCTGGCGCTGACGTCAGCTCTCGGAGCCGGAGCCAAGGTGACACTCGGTCCTGTCATCACTGACAATATGGTGCTGGCCCAGAATTCCGATGCCCGCATCTACGGCACCGCTGACCCGGGATCGACCATTACGGTGACTCCGTCGTGGGACAACCGGCCGGTAACTACCTCGGCCGACCGCACCGGCAACTGGTGTGTGGCGGTAGCTACACCAGCCGGTAGCTACGCGCCTTATACCATCACCGTGTCAGACGGCGAGCCGGTGACCATCAGCAATGTGCTGGTGGGCGAGGTGTGGCTCGCATCCGGACAGTCCAACATGGAGATGCCGCTCAAGGGATTTCCGGGTTGCTGTATTGACGAGGGCTATGAAGAGATCGCCCGCTCGCGCTCGGCAGCCGGACGCATCAGATTCTTTACTGTGCCGCGTGTGCAGAGCTATGAGCCTGTGGATACGGTCGATGCCCGGTGGGTGGAGCCCTCGCCGGAGACAGCGCCCGAATTCAGCGCGGTCGCATGGTATTTCGCCAACCGTCTTGCGGATGTGCTCGATGTACCCGTGGGTATCGTGAGCGATGCCTACGGAGGGGCGATGGTGGAGAGCTGGACACCGAGGCATCTGCTGGAGACATATCCCGATGTGTCGCTCGATAAGGGTGATATAGAGGCGATGGTGCATTACCTGCGCCCGATGCTGATGTATAATGCCATGTTTTATCCCGTGCGTAACTACACCTACGACGGCATAATATGGTATCAGGGATGCTCTAACGTGCGCAACTACAGGTATTACGCTCAGCGACTGGCCAATATGGTGAAGTTGTGGCGTGAGGAGATAGGGCTGGGAGACATACCGTTCTATATGGTGGAGCTCGC
>CAZBWZ010000144.1:0-5233 GCA_964495725.1 uncultured Bacteroides sp. | reverse complement strand
ACGCCCTCCGGCAGGGCGAGGATACGCGAGGCTGAGGCCATGCGGTCGGCATGGGGATAGAGGCATGTCCATACTCCGCCCAGGCCTAAGGCGTGGGCGGCAAGCAGGATGTTTTCAGAGGCAGCCGACACATCCTGTACCCACAACGTGGCATCATCGCCATCCAAGAAGCGGTCGGAGTTGCCGCACACGGCAATAGCCATCGGGGCCTTGGCGGCCATCTTTGCATATGGCAGAGACTCGGCGAGGGCCTGTAGCTGCACCTTGTCGTCAACCAGCACAAACTCCCAGGGCTTGCGGTTGACACCCGTAGGCGCGCTCATGCCGGCGTGGAGCAGCGCATCCTGCAGCTCACGGCTCACCTGTCTGTCACTGTAGCGACGCACGCTCGTGCGTGTAAGTATGTTTCTGTAAGCCTCATTATCCAAGATCTCATTTTTTGTATCCATAATTCACTGTCTTTTTTAATTAATCACTGGTAATATTTTGATTCACTGGTAATATTTTGGTTCATCGGCTGGTAGGGACGCGATTCAGAATAGTTACCATGCGAATACTATTGTTTATAATCGTAAAATAAACACATCAGGCGCGAGTTTCGTTTAATTTTGGTGAGGATATTCGGTGATGTCAAGAATAATTTGTAACTTTACATATTATTTACTAACGCACAAAGATGAAAAAGATATTATATGCAGTGGCAGCTGTCGCCCTACTGTCGATAGCATCGGCCAGCGGCCGCACAAGCAGCAACAAGACCGAAGTCGCACAGAATCTGTCGATATTCAACGCGATTGTAAAAGAGCTGCAAATCAATTATGTGGATTCAATCAATCCTGAGAAATCGGTGAGGGACGCCATAGACGCCATGCTCGGCAACATCGATCCCTACACCGAATACTTCTCAGCCGCCGAGCAGGAAGACTTCACCTCGATCGCCTCGGGTGAATTCGGCGGCATAGGCTGCCGCATCATGCAGCGCGGCGACAAGGTGGTGCTCTCCGAGCCCCAGTGGGACTCCCCCGCCCGCCGCGACGGTGTGCGTCACGGCGACGTGATCGTGGCCATCGACGGCGACACCGTGCCGTCGGGCTTCACCTCGTCACAGGCCTCGTCAAAGCTGCGCGGACAGGCCGGCACAAAGGTGCGTGTCACCGTAAAGCGTCCTTACGTCACCGACTCTATCGTGGACCTTGAGATCACACGCGGCACCATACGCAACAACCCCGTGCCCTACTACGGCATGATAGGCGACGGCATCGGATACATCCAGCTCACCACATTCAACGAGCACAGCGCCCGCCTCGTGAAGGACGCCCTGCTCAGCCTCAAGAAGAATCCCGACTTCAGGTATCTCGTGCTCGACCTCCGTGACAACGGCGGCGGATTGCTGGAGAGCGCCGTGCAGATAGCCAGCCTGTTCGTGCCTAAAGGCACCGAGATCGTGCGCACACGCTACCGCGACAAGGACAACGAGAAAATCTACAAGACCACACAGCAGCCCGTCGACCCCACCGTGCCGCTTGCTGTGCTCGTCAACGGCGGCACAGCCTCGGCCTCTGAGATCCTGTCGGGGTCGCTCCAGGATCTCGACCGCGCCGTCATCATCGGCAACCGCTCTTTCGGCAAGGGCCTCGTGCAGCAGTCGCGTCCCCTGCCCTACGACGGCACCCTTAAGATCACTGTCGCGCGCTACTACATCCCCTCGGGCCGTCTTATCCAGGCCATAGACTACTCACACCGTAATCCCGACGGTACGGTGGCGCGTATACCCGACAGCCTCACCAATGTATTCCATACGGCAGCCGGACGCGAGGTACGCGACGGCGGCGGTATCACCCCCGATGTGAAAGTAACATATCCCGAGACCAACCGCCTGATATACAATGTTGTGGCCGATCTGTGGGCATACGACTACGCCAACCGCTTCGCGGCCCGTCAGGGCAGCGATATGCCGTCAGCAGCCGATTTCGAGGTCACCGACTCGATATTCGACGACTTCAAGGCCTTTATCGACCCCTCGAAATTTGAATACGACCGCCTGTGCGAGAGCGGACTCAAGATGATGCGCGAGGCCGCTGTCAACGAAGGCTATATGAACGATTCCGTAGCCGTCGAGTTCGATAGGCTCGAAGCCCTGCTCAAGCACGACCTCAACAAAGATCTCGACTTCAACAGCAAGACACTGAGGGAAATCCTCGACACCGAGATTTCAAGCCGCTATTACTCTGAGGGCGACCAGGCGATGCGTGCCCTGCGCCATGACCCGGAGATCACCGAAGTGCGCCGTATCTTCACCACTCCCGGCCTATACAAGGAGCTGCTCACACCCGCGTCCACGTCAGCGAAGAAATGATGACGACGCATGACCAACTTTCCCGGCTGTTCTTCACTCAAGAGCGGGCCGGGCAGATGCAGGCGCTCCTGCGCCACAAGCGCTCGTGCGCCCTGTCGCTCGCCGGATCATCGGCGGCGATGCTGCTTGCCTCGCTGCCCCGTCGCAAATCGCCCATTCTGGTGGTAGGCGATTCGGCCGACGACGCTGGCTATCTCTATCATGACATATCGCGAATACTCGGCGAGAAGGCAGTGATGTATTTCCCGTCGGGCTACAAGCGCAATATCAAGTACGGCCAGGAAGACCCGCCCAACCAGATACTGCGCACCGAGACTCTGGCCCACTGGCACGACGACCGCGACCTGCGGGTGGTGGTGACATATCCCGAGGCCATGGCCGAGCGCGTGGCCACCCGCGAGAGCATCGACACCAATACCATCACGCTCAAGGTGGGTGGGTCGATCGACCTTGCCGAGACGGAGCAGTGGCTGCGTGCCCACGGATTCGAGGAGCAGGATTATGTCTACGAGCCCGGGCACTTCGCGGTGCGCGGTTCTATCCTCGATATCTACGGCTATTCGCTTGACTTGCCCGTGCGAATCGATCTCTTCGGCGATGATATCGACTCGATACGCACATTCAACGTAGAGACCCAGCTCTCGGAGTCGCGGCTCGACTCCGTATCCGTCACATCCGACACCCCCACCGAGAAAGACGGCGTGTCGCTGCTCGAATTCATCCCCGCCGACACCCTCGTCGCCATCCGCGACCCCCGCCATCTGGTGGCACGTGTCAGGGAGCTCGCAGCCGAGACATTCTCAGACAGCGCCATGATAGCCGACGAGGGCGACCGCAATGCCCTCGACAAGGTGGTGGACGCCGAGGCCTTCGCCACGCGCCTCGCCGGATTCCGCACGCTTATGTTCACAGCCGGCGACACGGCTCCGGAGAAGTGCCCCACCCTCGATTTCGACTGTTCGCCACAGGGTATCTACCACAAGAATTTCAATATAATCAGCGAGTCGTTCAAGAGCTTCAGAGAGCGCGGCTACAAGATATACATCCTCAGCGACAGCCCTAAGCAATTCGACCGCCTGCGCGAGATATTCGCCGACCGTGGCGACGATATCACCTTCACTCCCGTAGAGAACACCCTGCATGAGGGATTTGTCGACAATGTGGAGCATATATGCGTGTTTACCGACCACCAGATATTCGACCGGTTTCATAAATACACCCTGCGCAGCGACCGCTCGCGCTCGGGCCGTCTGGCCCTGTCGCTCAAGGAGCTCAACTCCATAGAGTTGGGCGACTATATAGTGCATATCGACCATGGCGTCGGCAAGTTCGGCGGCCTGCTGCGCACCGAGATAGGCGGCCGCACACAAGAGATGGTGAAGATCATCTACAAGGATTATGACCTGGTGTTCGTGCCCATCCACGCCCTGCACAAGATCTCGAAATACAGGGGCAAGGACGGTGTGCCACCCAAGATCAACAGGCTGGGCGGCGGCGCATGGCAGCGCGTGAAAGACCGCACCAAATCAAAACTCAAGGACATCGCCCGCGACCTGATCAAGCTATACGCCGCCCGCAAGGAGGAGCAGGGATTCTCATTCTCGCCCGACTCATACATGCAGCACGAGCTCGAAGCGTCATTTATCTACGAGGACACGCCCGACCAGCTCGCGGCCACACAGGCCGTGAAAAAGGATATGGAGAGTCCGCGGCCTATGGACCGCCTGGTGTGCGGCGATGTGGGCTTCGGCAAGACCGAGGTGGCCATACGCGCCGCCTTCAAGGCCGCCGCCGACAGCAAGCAGACCGCGGTGCTCGTGCCCACCACCGTGCTCGCCCATCAGCACTACCGCACATTCTCAGAGCGCCTCAAGGATTTCCCGGTGAGGGTGGAATATATCTCGCGTGCCCGCACCCCCAAGCAGACCAAGCAGATACTCGCCGATCTGGCCGACGGCAAGATAGACATACTCATCGGCACCCACAAGCTCATAGGCAAGTCGGTGAAGTTTAAGGATCTGGGATTGCTGATAGTCGATGAGGAGCAGAAATTCGGTGTGGCCGTGAAGGAGAAGCTCAAGCAGATGAAGGTGAATGTGGACACCCTCACCATGTCGGCCACCCCTATCCCGCGCACATTGCAGTTCTCGCTGATGGGCGCGCGCGATCTCTCGGCCATCAACACGCCTCCCCTCAACCGCTATCCCATCCTCACCTCAGTCAATGCCCTCAGCGACGACATCGTGAGCGAGGCCATCAATTTCGAGCTCTCTCGCAACGGGCAGGTGTTCTTCATCAATCACCGCATAGAGGGGCTGTATCAGCTCGAATCGATGATAAGGCGTCTCGTGCCCGACGCACGCGTGGTCGTGGCCCACGGGCAGATGCCACCCGAGAAGCTCGAAAAGATAATCGTGGATTTCGCGGCTCACGAATACGATGTGCTGCTCTCCACCACAATAGTGGAGAGCGGTGTGGATATGCCCAATGTCAACACCATCCTTGTCAACAACGCCCATAATTTCGGCCTGAGCGAGCTGCATCAGCTGCGCGGACGTGTGGGCCGCAGCAACCGCAAGGCCTTCTGCTATCTGTTAGTGCCTCCGGGGCTCTCGCTCACTCCTGTCGCCCGCCGCCGTCTCCAGGCCATCGAGAGCTTCTCTGATCTGGGCAGCGGCATACAGATAGCCATGCAGGACCTCGACATACGCGGTGCGGGCAATCTGCTCGGGGCCGAGCAGAGCGGCTTTATCGCCGATCTGGGATACGAGGCTTACCAGACCATCCTGCGCGAGGCCGTGACCGAGCTGCGCAACGAGGAGTTCGCCGGTCTGGAGATGGCCGATTCGGCCAAGGATGCCGACGGTGACAGGGATT
>CAZBWZ010000143.1:0-5432 GCA_964495725.1 uncultured Bacteroides sp. | reverse complement strand
GTGAGGAGAATGATTTCAGCGACTGAGCTTTCGCACTTCGGATTTTAATTTAGGCACGCCGTTTTAATTCATTTCATGATTTTTATCCCCATTTTGCATCTAATTAATTTTCAATAGATTATATTTTTAAATACAAAATTTTATGCAAAAATATGTTAAATCGCCACCCTACCTCTTGCATAATTAAAAAATGATCCATAACTTTGCATCGCTTTTCAGAACAATCGGGGTTTAGCTCAGTTGGTTAGAGTACGCGTCTGGGGGGCGTGAGGTCGCTAGTTCGAGTCTAGTAACCCCGACAAAAGCAAGGGACTTGCAACAATGTTGCAAGTCCTTTTTTTTGCCGCCATTCCATTTCACGTCAGGCGGATACGTCAGCTGATACAACAAGGCCGGAGACAGTATCGTGTCTCCGGCCCTTTATCATTAGTGATTTGGGATCAGTTACTCGGCAGGTACTCCTCCTTCCCACCAGTCACAGCTTACAAACTCGAAGGTAGCAGGTGCTGTCACCTTGTAGACGATAGTATATGTCGACGACGAGCCTGTATATACGGTGAAGTTGATGGTATAAAGCACATCGATACCTGGCACTGGCACAGCATCAGGATGGATTCTGGAGAGCGCGCCGGGCATTACTTCGTATGCGAATCTGTGTTTCTCGGTCTCCACCACCTCTTCATCGGTCATGTCAGCGTAAGCATCGGCATATTGTAGACGTGCAGCGGATGCACGCAGGTCCACGTTGCCCTGATATGCTGACGTGCCCGAGTAATACTCGTTGTTACCGTACGATGTGACATAATACATGCCGCTCTTGATATCCGTCGATCCCAAGGGCTTGCAAATATTATCGAAGACCCAGTCGACGCAGGTCTGGAAATACAGGGTGGAGAGCTCCTGGTTGCGACCTGCCGGCAGAGTGACGGTGACACTGGGATCGTAGTTCCATTTGCCGTCATTCTTCACAAACTGGCCTGTCTCGGTCTCTACATAGTTGTTAAGCTTCCATCCGTCGGCATGGCGCACATACTGGTCACAGCGGTTGGTCGTAGCAGAGCCGTCATAGTATTTATAGAGGATATACTTCGTATCCCCCTCCTGAGCGTATGGATATTTGGTGTCCATGAAGATCGGCAGCAACTGTGCGGGCAGCGTGCCTGACAGATTAGTATAAGTCTGCTGCATATCCTTATAGTCTGAGGGCTGAAGCACCACTACATCCGTAGCCTGCGACCACCGTGAGCCGTTGAACGTGAAGAGAGCATACAGATTTGTAGTACTTACCGGAGCTACAGGTGCCTTGGCTACCCCTGCGGTTACATCAGTCACCACAAAATTGCAGTAGCGTCCGCCGGCGATAGCGATGAAGTAGCCCGTCATTGTCACTTCGGCTCCGTCGGTGAGCAGATTCTTGAATTCATCTGGGGCGTAATATGCACCACCCTTTGCGGTCTCAGCGCCGGCTACCTCGACATTGATGTTATTGCCGCTCACAATCACCTTACCGGAGACCTGACCATAGATGGCCGGTTCGTTGTCAGTACGTGCGAGAGCGGCATCGAGATCTGCGCCGGTAAAGACCTTGGGAGCGGGATACACATAATCCTCATGTCCCACAACATCTACTGTAGCTGTAGAGCCGGTGAGTTGAAGGCCTTTGTTATATGCTCCTACTTCTGAATTGACCACCACCTGGTCACCGATAGCATAGGCAGCGTAATCAAACGAATTGCCATAGTACGCAAAGATCGAGCCACCCTTGTCTGTGATGATCATACCGTTGGTACTCTTGGCGGTGACCACACCGTTTATAGTGGCCATATCGCCTGAAGAGAGAGTGCCGATGACATCGCTCATCACAAAGCCGGGCTCATCGCCGCCACCGCCTACATTTCCGAATATAGGCTCTACATCCGAATAGTTGTAGCTCACCAGCACGTAATCTCCGGCCGCAGCATCGTCAAAACGATCGGCGAGGACATTTGTGATATTCTTTACGGCAGGCACGGCCGGAGTATATGCGGAGATGAAATTCTCCTCGCTGCCCCAAGCCTCGGCATACTCGTAATCAGAAATCACATATTCACCGGCAGCAGCGATAGCAGACAGAGCCTCAGGCTTGTTAACACTTACGTTATAGGTGACCTTAACCGCTGAGCCGTCGCTGAGAGTGAAATACGGAAATGATGACATCGAGAGCAATGCAGGCACATATTCCTTGGCCTGAGCCTCAGCAGAGAAACAATGCTGTGTGCCGACAGCGGCCAGAGCATCCGCTGTCCCGGCAGCTTCCGCGATAGCCTTATTGCTTTTATCCGATGCGATCGATGCATAGTCGGCATCATTAAGTGTATATTCGATGGTCTTTACGTCAGTTATCGGCTTATTGCCATCGAATCCGTCGAGCTTGTCATTCCATTCGTTATCGTTGCAACCGCTCGCTGCGACAAGCACTCCGGTCATGACCAGAACCTTTATATAATTGCGTTTCATATCTTACAAATCGGGGTTAGAAGCTGACTTTTAGTTTGATAGTATAAGTACGGCCGAATGAATAGAACACACGGTAGGCGTTCTCCCATGTACCTCTCTCATCAGTTGATGTATAGGCATCCATTACGTAGTTGTAATTGAAGAGATTGTGGATGTTGCCGTAAAGAGTGGCATCCAGACCACCCATCTTGAAGCGATAGCTTGCGTTCATATCCAACTGATTACCCCAGGGTATCTCCCAGGGATCCGCTACGTTGATCGACGCACCGCCCGTAAAGCTCGACGATGATATCTGATAATCACTGTAGTTGTGAGCGTTCATTGTCCAGTCAGCACCGATACGGAAACCTTTGAACGGACGGAAAGTAACACCTATAGCACCTGTATACTGGGCGGAACCGCCGACTTTCACACCCTTCTGATTGAGCACAGCGTGAGCATGATCAGGCGCGAAAATACCGCTTGCCAGATCACCGTTGAGGTTGGCCAGCGGTTGACCGAGCTGATTGTAGAAGTAACCGGTGGCGTTGCTATCCCAGATCCAGTCACCAAGTGAAAGCATACCATTGATTGATACCCAATTGCAGGGCTCATATGTAGCGTTTACCTCTATACCCATGTGACGTGCGTCAACACCACTCATGTTGAAGTAATAACGGTCTCCGGCATGTTCGCCGCTGGTGATATCACCCGAGCGGGTTGTAGTCTTGTCAAGCCAGCGTGTATAGTAGGCATCAACAGTAGCTGTAAACGAAGGCGAACGCCATGCGTAGCCGACCTCATACGACTGGATCTTCTCGTTAATCGCATTTGGATTGGTGGCATTGCTCACTGTAGAGCTGAGGAAGGCACCACCTGAGAAGAAAGGAGCACGGCTGATGAATCCTACGTTGAAATACACGTTATTGTGACGGTCGAAATTGTAGTTGGCACCGGCCTTGATAGTACCGGCCATGAAGTTGAGAGTCTCAGACTTCTCATGAGCCTTGTCATAATAGAATCGGTCCACCCTCCAGTATGTGGTATTGCTGAGCGATCCGGTCACGATAGCGGTCAGGCGCTTGTCAAAACCGAAATACTCGGCCTGGGCATACAGACCCTCCTGAGCTGTATGCCCGTCATAGTCGCGATACACGATATCGCCCACACCCAGTTTCTCATACTTCCAGTTGGGGTCAGCCGCTGCGATATTGTTCTCAGCCTTGACATTCTTTCTGCTGGAATCGTCCATATAATAGGCACCGTCGTAAAGATCGATGATCTTATTATTGTGGTGACCCACATAATAACGGAGGTCGATACCGGCTGTGATGTTAAGCTTGCCGGGGAGGATACTGTTCTTGTAGTTTGACACAAGACCATACCACTCATGACTGTTGTTGCTGTCAGACATCACGAGATTAGAACCCGTAGTAGACGCAGCATTCATCTCCTGGATGGCAGCATAATCAAAAGTACCGTCAGGACAACGGAACAGAGTGTTCAGATTACCATTGCTTGCGCCATACCATGAGCTATAGCTAAGAGAGTTTCCCTCCCAGGTCACACTACGTCCCTGGCCAGAGTATCCGCCACCGTTGGACAACGAGACATAAGCTGTCGTTGACAATGAAGATTTGGGATCAATCTGCCATATATGAGACAAAGAAATCTGAGGCTTATGATAGTGATTGTGATTAGAAGTGCGCTGCTGGCCATTACGGTCAAAACCATAAGTAGGGTTGTAACGGTAAGGACTCTCGCCATCCATGTAATCACGCATCTCCTGCCATCCGTCGATTGTCAGACCATCCTGGGCACTGCGCTGATTATGCCACTGCGGGGCACCAAAAGCAGTAAGGGAGATCTGATGATCATCATTTATACGCTTTGAAACATTGATGAAGTAATTATATGCATTGTACTGGGTACCCTGCACGTATCCATCTGCCCATTTGCGCGAACCGAGCACAGTCACAGCCCAACCGTTATCCGTAAGACCGGTCGATACGGTAGCTCCATACTGATTCATACCGTCGCTACCCATGCCATACCACACAGATCCACCTTTCTTGGCATCAAGACCCTTTGTGAGAATATTGATAGTACCACCTACCGACGGAGCCGAAAGAATAGAAGCACCCAGACCGCGCTGTGTCTGCATTGAAGAAGTCACATCTGCAAGACCTGCCCAGTTTGACCAGTATATACCGCCCCACTCCATATCATTGACAGGGACACCATTGATAAGCACGGCGACATTGGCCGACTGGAAACCACGCATGTTGATCTTAGCGTCTCCAAAGCCACCACCGGCCTTTGTAACCCAGACGCCGGGAGTAGTTTTCAGCACCTCAGGAAACTCCTGACCGCCGAGCTTAAGCTCGATATGTGCAGCATCAACATTAGACAAAGCCGTCGGTGTCTGACGTGTACGGGCAATCGACTGAGACACCACAACATCATTGAGCATCTTTGTATCAGGCTCAAGAGTGATAGTGCCCATTGATGAAGTCGCCTTAACATCCATCGGCTTGTAACCCACATAAGACAACTTCAGATTTTTAACACGATCAGCCACTCTGATTGAAAACTTGCCATCAATGTCAGTAGTAACACCCACAGAGCTACCGGCCGGAATCACCGATACACCCACCATAGGCTCACCATTCTCATCCACGATGACACCTCTGCAATCGACATCCGCATAGGCCTGGACACAAGCCACACCCACTGCCGAAGCAAATAGTAACAGTCTTTTCATAAAGGGATTATTGATTAAAAGAAATATAATCGAATGAAACGGATGCGCAAAGTTAGCAAATAAAAGTGAATAAATCAAAATATCATCAAAATCTTGGTCTCGCAAAGATTACCGAGATTACCGACAATCACGATGCCCGAGATTCATCGCCACATCGACACCCGGGATCCATCGCCACACCGACACCCGGGAT
>CAZBWZ010000142.1:0-5436 GCA_964495725.1 uncultured Bacteroides sp. | reverse complement strand
CCTCGTGGCGCATGCCGCTTAGCCTATATTGTTATTTTTAACGGACTATTGTCAAAATAATGAAGCAAAAATATCTTTATCCCTTGCAGAACAACCTGATCTTCTAAATATTGAATCCGCTTATTTTTCATCAGGAGGGAAATTTTGGATAGCAATCGATGATAACCATGTTGTAGGCACTATCGCCGTAATGAAGATTGACCCAAATTGGTGCGTATTAAAAAAATTTTTCATCCATAAAGATTTCAGATGCAAAAAAATTGGATTAGCCCTATATGAAACATTCCTTGAATTTGTCAAGGATTCTCGCTTTTCACACATAATTCTTGATACACCATCCGTAGCCCATAGATCACATTCTTTCTACAAAAAGGCAGGTTTCCGTATCGTAGATAAAAATGACATCCCAATGGAATATCATTATCCTGACAGAGATTCATTATTATTCCGACTGGATTTGTAATTCCGATGTGAATATTTTTTTTGGAAAATCCGAAAAAAATTTGCAAATTCTAAGAATTCGCTGTAAATTTGCGCACATATTTTAGTTTTCACGATGAATGTGACACGCAAAATATGCAGCAGGGATATGAGAGAGTGCCTCAAAAGCTCTCTCAAGGGCATGACCCCCACCGACAATAACGCAGCGGTCGTCCTCACCACCCCCCTGCCGACCCACATAAAGAGCGAGAGCGATTGTCTCTCGCTCTTATTTTTTGAAAATCCAATCGGTATATATAATATATGTTGCCCCTGTCCAAGGGGTATTAACACACTAAAATTTCCGCTATATGTCTAACGTAAGATTCAATGTCGTGGAGAGAGCTTTCGGCAAAGGTCCGGCTCCTGTAGTTACCACCACTGACCGTCTCGACAAACTCTACGCCAAAAACGTGTTTGACCGTGAGAAAATGTATCACTATCTGCCCAAAAAGATCTACGACGCGCTCATCGACTCAATCGACAACGACGCACCGCTCGACCGCAGCATCGCCGACAAGGTGGCCGCAGGTATGAAGGAATGGGCCAAGGAACTCGGCGTGACACACTACACCCACTGGTTCCAGCCTCTCACAGGCGGCACTGCGGAAAAACACGAGTCTTTCATCGACTACAATCAGAAAGGCGGCGTGCTCGAAGAATTCACCGGCAAGGTGCTCGTGCAGCAGGAGCCTGACGCCAGCAGCTTTCCCAACGGCGGTATCCGCAACACATTCGAGGCCCGTGGCTACACGGCATGGGATGCATCGTCACCGGTATTCGTCATCGACGACACCCTCTGTATCCCCACCATCTTCATATCATACACCGGCGAGTCTCTCGACTACAAGGCGCCTCTGCTGCGTGCCATCCGGGCTGTCAGCAAAGCCGCTGTCGATGTATGCCACTATTTCGACCCCGAGGTGAAGAAAGTGATGTCTTATCTGGGCATTGAGCAGGAATATTTCCTTGTGGACAAAGACATCGCCGCCCTGCGCCCCGACCTCTTGCTCACCGGACGCACCCTCATGGGCCACGAGGCCGCCAAAAACCAGCAGCTCGACGACCACTATTTCGGATCCATACCAGAGCGCGTCGCCGCTTTCATGAAAGAACTTGAGGCACGTGCCGTGGCTCTCGGCATCCCCGTGAAGACCCGCCACAACGAGGTGGCCCCCGGACAGTTTGAGCTCGCCCCCATATATGAGGAATGTAACCTTGCCGTAGACCACAACATGATACTAATGTCGCTGATGCGCACTGTGGCCAGCGAGCACGGATTCAAGGTATTGCTTCACGAAAAGCCCTTCAAGGGAATCAACGGCAGCGGCAAGCACTGCAACTGGTCGCTGGGCACCGACACCGGCAAACTGCTGTTCGCCCCCGGCAAGACTCCGGTCGACAATCTACGCTTCATCACATTCGTTGTCAATACCCTGATGGCCGTATACCACCACAACGGGCTGCTCAAGGCCAGCATCATGTCGGCCACCAACGCCCATCGTCTGGGTGCCAACGAGGCTCCGCCTGCCATCATATCAAGCTTCCTCGGCAAGCAGCTCACTCATCTGCTCGACACGCTTGAGAACAGCTCTGAGAAGGTGCTTGAAGAATCAGCTAAAAAAGTAGGTCTGAGCATGGATATCCCCACTATCCCGCAGATCATGCTCGACAATACCGACCGCAACCGCACATCGCCTTTTGCATTCACCGGCAACCGCTTTGAATTCCGTGCGGTGGGCAGCGAGGCCAACTGCGCTACTGCGATGATCGTGCTCAACAGCGCCGTGGCCCAGCAGCTGAAGAAATTCAAGAAGGATGTAGACGCTCTAATCGAGGCCGGCCAGTCTAAGGTCTCGGCTATCCTCAGCGTGCTCCGCGAATATATCAAGGAGTGCAAGCCTATCCGCTTCGAGGGCAACGGATACTCCGATGAGTGGAAAGAAGAGGCCCTGCGCCGCGGTCTTGACTGCGAGACACGCTGCCCCATCATTTTCGACCAGTATCTGGCACCGTCGTCAGTGGAGATGTTTGAGGAGACCGGTGTGATGACAAAGCGTGAGCTCGAGGCCCGCAACGAGGTGAAATGGGAGACATACACCAAGAAAATCCAGATCGAGGCCCGTGTGCTCGGCGACCTGGCCATCAATCATATCATACCCATCGCCATCGAATACCAGAGCAAGCTCATCGACAACGTCTACAAACTCGTGGCAGTGATGGGTCAGGAGAAAGCCCAGGCAATGTCGCAGGAAAATATCAAGACCATTGAAGAGATTTCAGAGCGCACCAAGCGCATCTCTGACAATGTCAACAAACTGGTTGATGCCCGTCGTAAGGCCAATAAGATCGAGAATGAGCGTGAGAAGGCCGTGGCTTACCACGACACAATCGCATCGCTATTCGAGCCTATCCGCTACGATATCGACAAACTCGAGCTCATCGTTGACGACCGTCTCTGGACACTCCCGAAATACCGCGAACTGCTCTTCATCTGATATGACATCATATACAAAAAAGGAATCGCGATTGCGATTCCTTTTTTGTATAATGTCTACCAGCCAGAATTACAGACTGTTGATGTAATTCTCAATATTGGTGTAGCCCGATGGAGTCACTACCGACGCATCGGCGGCATTATGGGGATCAAGACCGTGGGCCTTCTCCCACTCGTCGGGCATACCGTCGTTGTCGCTGTCCTGACGCGGTGTACCTTTGTATTCGGGCAGACCGCCTACCTGAGCGGGATCGGTGATGATGCCGTACTTATATGAATCGGCTCCGAGACGTCGCTTGACATAGGGTGTCGACGACACGGCCTTGTCGGCATCGGGCGAGTATATCGCGCGGCCTTCGCGCACGGTTTTTATCACGCGCTCATCCACGGCATCACGGCGCGGCAGAGTAGCACCTACATTCTCAAGCACATAATCAAATACATATGGTGAGGGCATCACCGTGGCAGGTGCCATCTCAAACGGAGCGGCCACTCTTACAGAGTCAGCGAGCTCGGGCGACATGGGTCCGTCACCGGCCTGCACACCGCCGGCCCAGTTGTCGGCTGTCACTTTATCGTTGCCCATCACGATATTACCGTTGACGTAGGCACGGCCGAACACATTCTTGTATCGCGGATCGCGTCCGCTCTCCATCTTCACTATGCGGTAGCGTATGGGTGCGTCCGCAGCATTAGTCTCGGTAATAGGTCCGGGCTTGAATACATTATTGATAATGTTGAGACGGCTGGTGTTGTCGCCACCGTCTACACTGCGGTTCCACCAGTTGTAGATCACATTATTGATGAAATTGAAATCCTCGTTCATACCTATCGAGCAATTGCGCGAGATATTCGAGGCGAAGAGATTGCGGGCGAATGTCGAGTTATGTCCGCCGATAGTGGCACCGAAGGCATGATTATAGAGATCGAGAGCCTCGGAGAAGATTGAATTCTGTATGGTGATATTTACAGTAGGCTCCTTGCGTCCCTTACCTGTGACAGGATCACGGTCGCATACATGGCGGTAGATCGACATTACCTCGTCGAGTCCCCACGAGGCCGATACGTGGTCGATGAGGATATTGCCCACGGCATTGCCACCGATAGCATCGTCCCTGAAGGCGACATCCTGAGCCCCTCGGCGCACACGCAGATGCCTGAGCACCACATCGTGAGTGTCGATATGCAGTGAATTGCCGGTGATCACCACACCGTCGCCGGGAGCTGTCTGTCCGGCTATCGTGATATACGGAGCCCGTATCGTGAGCGGTCGCTCCAGCTTGATCTCACCGGCTACATTGAACACCACCGTGCGCGCGCCGCCGGCCTCCACTGCCTCGCGCAGTGTGCCGGGTCCGCTGTCGGCGAGAGAGGTTACCACATACACCTTGCCACCACGGCCGCCGGGTGTATAAGCGCCTCCACCCTCAGCTCCCGGAAACGCCACTATCTCTGCGCGGATAAGTTCTTCGGGTTTTGACGCGCATGGGCGGTAGATGCGACCAAGTGAGTCTTCGTGCATCACAATCGGCAGAGCCAATTCCCATGCTGCATCATCAAGTGCCTCCCATTCGGCCTCCATTGCGGCTGCCCTCTGTTTCACGGAATCGGGGATAGTAGGATATTGCGCGGCGGCACTGCCCGCGCACAATATCGCTGTTGCAAGAAAGTATTTCTTCATGTGAGAATAATTTTTCATGTTATTATTACACAAAGATAATGCTTTTTTTGCTACCTCCAATCACAAACGCGCTGTTTCGCTATTTTTTCAGGGAATCATCATCCCGAGGAAAAAGTTTGTCGGCCTCGTCAAGATGAAAGTCGCGTGCGAGCATACGCATGAATGATGTGATCTGATCAATCGCCCGCTGGGTATCCTGACTGATATCCTTGCCCTGCAACCGCAGCATTAGCATACCGTAGAGAGCATTGAAACATGTCTCTATCTCACCCGACTTCTCCTCGCCCGATTTGGCACGTAGCTCCACGATATATGGCAATGTCTTGTAGAATTCAGCCGTATATTCCGGGAAGCGCGAATCGCTGAGCAGTGCCTCATGCAGATCCACGAGCTGGATTATCACATTCTTGTTGAGCTGCAGATGCCCCTTTGTGGTCACATCCTCGCGGCGCATCATGTCGATCAGCGACTCATACCACTCCACCATCTCGTGGCGTTGCGGCTCATCGAGCGGAAAATGGTCGATAACATTGGCCTTAATCTTCTCGATATCAAGGTCATTGGCGCGGATAATATCTTCTATCTGCCACATATACAACAGATACTCCGCGATATTTTCCTTACGTTTCTGTGATGCTATTATCATATCTGGAATCCATTTTTTACTAAAAATACAAAATCACCTCCGGAAAGGTGATTTTGTATCGGGTTATTTCATTTTGGTATAATTCTACTCTGTAATGGAGAGTGACGGCTGATTACATCATGCCGCCCATGC
>CAZBWZ010000141.1:0-5444 GCA_964495725.1 uncultured Bacteroides sp. | reverse complement strand
GACGTGGAGTAGACCTGCATCGGGTCGCTCCAGCGTTCGTGATTGGCGAATCTGAAGAAGCCTGTCTCCATGCCGTAGGTGAGGATCACCAGGGCAAGGGCCACGGCGGCGTAAACGTAGGTCACCACGCCGTATTCGTCGGGCAGGAACAGACGGGTATAGAGAGGTACCAGCAGCCAATTGAGAAATCGGCCTATGATACTGCTCATACCATATATGGCTGTATCCTTAGCCAGAGACCTGACGTTTGCCATGGACGGGTGATTTACTGTCCGAGGTAAGGCTTGAGTAGCTTGCTCTTCTGACCCTTGAGACGGCGTATGGCCTTTTCCTTGATCTGACGCACACGCTCTCTGGTAAGGTCGAACTTGGCACCGATCTCCTCAAGTGTCATTTCCTGGCATCCTATGCCGAAGAACATCTTGAGGATCTCGCGCTCACGCTCGTGGAGCTGATGCAACGCGCGGTCTACCTCCTTTGAGAGTGATTCCTGTGCCAGGGTGGCGTCGGCCATGGGGGAGTCGTCGTTGGTGAGCACGTCGAGAAGGCTGTTGTCCTCACCCTCTACAAAGGGGGCGTCGACGGAGATGTGACGGCCCGATACCTTGAGGGTGTCGGCGATCTTCTCCACAGGTACGTCAAGACGCTCGGCCAGCTCTTCGGGCGAGGGGCGCCGCTCGTTTTCCTGCTCGAATTTAGAGAATGCCTTGCTGATTTTGTTGAGCGATCCTACCTGATTGAGGGGCAGACGCACTATACGGCTCTGCTCGGCCAGGGCCTGGAGGATTGACTGGCGGATCCACCATACGGCGTAGGAAATGAACTTGAAACCACGTGTCTCATCAAATTTCTGTGCGGCCTTTATCAGTCCGACATTGCCTTCGTTGATAAGGTCGGGTAACGAAAGGCCTTGATTCTGATATTGTTTGGCTACAGATACCACGAATCTGAGGTTGGCGCGTGTGAGCTTGTCAAGAGCTGCGCGGTCACCTTGGCGGATACGTTGTGCAAGCTCTACCTCTTCCTCTACCGTGATCAGTTCTTCCCTGCCGATTTCCTGAAGATATTTATCGAGTGACGCACTTTCGCGGTTTGTGATTGACTTTGTGATTTTAAGCTGCCTCATACTTAATGCCTATGTGTGTTAAAATGCTTTTGAGGTAATCCTACCCCAAAAGACACAATTTGGGTGCAAAATTAGCTACAATATTTCAATTATTACGCATTATTCAACGAAATATGTCTTTTCTTTATTACGTTTTTAACGTTTTTTAGCTGTATGGCCGCGATATGGTAAGCTGTGGTAGGCCGCGGCATACCGCGATCCCTACAGCGACCGGTAGTCGGGCGAGAAGGTGTCGCCCTGGGCCGGGTCGCCGGTGCGAATGCCCTTGGTGAGCCACCTTACCCTCTGCTCCGAGCGTCCGTGATTGAAGCTTTCGGGCTGCTCGTAGCCGTAGGCTTGTTTCTGCAGGTAGTCGTCGCCGATTTTGCCAGCCACGTTGATGGCGTTCTCTATGTCGCCGGGCTCGATGGAGTTGAACATCCTGTTGTCCTGATTAGCCCATACTCCGGCATAGTAATCGGCCTGTAGCTCAAGCCTTACACTGATCTTGTTGCTCTCGCTCTCGGGCAGCCGTGACATCTTGGAGTGGGCGTCGGAGAGGGTGCCGAGCAGATACTGAACATGGTGACCTACCTCGTGGGCTATGACGTATGCGTATGCGAAGTCTCCACCTCCGCCGATGGTCTTTTCCATCGTCTTGAAGAAATCGAGGTCGATGTATACCGTCTGGTCGGCCGAACAGTAAAACGGACCGGTCTGGGATGTGGCCTGTCCGCAGCCTGAGTTGACGGCGCCGTTGAATAGCACGAGCTTGGGCGCATCGTATTCGCCCCAGCCCTGCTCGCGGAATATCTTTGTCCATACGTCCTCAGTGCCGGCGAGTACCTTTGACGTGAGATCGGCCAGACGCTCATCCTCGTCATCGGCCACGTACTCACTCTGGGCTGGGGCTGTGAGCTGTCCGCTGCCCATCACATTATTGATTACATCGCCTATGTCGCCTCCTGATAGCAGGATTATTATAGCGGTGACGATCACGGCGCCTATGCCGCCTTTGGCCACCGTGCCTCCGCTTATGCCGCGGCGGTCTTCTACGTTATTGCTTTTTCTCCTTCCGTCGAGTCTCATGATTTGATTGGATTATTGCTTTTATAGTGAATGGATTAATGGTCCTGATTGGGCTGATGTGACGCACTTGCGTGTCAGCCCAGGTCGGTGAAAGCCAGGGGCAGCAGCGAGGCCACGGAGTCGAGCATGTAGACATGATCGGCGGCTGCGAGTATCACGCGTATGCCGCGGGCGGCCAGGGTCTCATATTCGAGCAGGGCCTGGCGGCAGGCTCCGCAAGGCGAGATGGGGTGGGTGAGGAAGTCGCCGTCGGTGCCGCGGGCGGCTATGGCGATTGTCTCGAAAGCCGTATCCGGATGCGATGAGTGGGCATAATAGCAGGCTGTGCGCTCGGCGCATATACCTGAGGGATAGGCGGCGTTCTCCTGATTGCTGCCCTCTATCACGGTGCCGTCGCACAGACGAATGGCCGCCCCTACGCTGAAGTGGCTGTATGGAGCGTATGAGCGGTAGGTGGCCTTGCGTGCGGCCATCACGAGGTGGCGGTCGCGCTCGTCGAGTTCGTCGTAGGCAAGTTGCCTTACGGCTACTGTTATGTCGATGTTTTTCATTGGGGATCTTCTATATCGGTGTTCTGCAGGTCATCGTATTTCTCAAACAGCAGGTCGTTGTAGGGAAATCTCTCGGTATGTATGCGTTTGGCATGTTCGTAGATAAGCTGTTTGAGCTCATCGATGTTGGTGCCTTTTTTTGCCGAGATGAACACGCAGTTGTCACCCAGACGCGACATCCAGCTACGCTCCAGCTCATCGAGGGGTATGTTCTCGCGCCGGCGCTCAGTGAGGTCATCGGCATCCTTCTCTACGTATGAAAATGCGTCGATCTTGTTGAAGACCATAATCATGGGCTTGTCATTGCCCCCGCATACCTCGTCGAGGGTGCGGTTGACCACGGCAATCTGATCCTCGAAGTTGGGGTGTGAGATGTCCACGACATGCAGCAGCAGGTCGGCGTCGCGTACCTCGTCGAGGGTCGACTTGAATGAGTTGACAAGATGAGTAGGCAGCTTGCGTATGAATCCTACGGTGTCGGTGAGCAGGATGGGGAGGTTGTCGATCACTACTTTCCTGACAGTGGTGTCAAGTGTGGCAAAGAGCTTGTTTTCGGCGAATACCTCGCTTTTACTGAGCACGTTCATCAGGGTCGACTTGCCCACGTTGGTGTATCCTACCAGAGCCACGCGCGTGAGCTTGCCCCGGTTTTTGCGTTGCAGCGATTTCTGCTTGTCGATATTGGCGAGCTCGGCCTTGAGGCGGGATATGCGGTCGAGGATGATACGTCGGTCGGTCTCGATCTGTGTCTCACCCGGGCCACGCATACCGATGCCACCTCGCTGACGCTCAAGGTGAGTCCACATACGTGTCAGGCGGGGCAGCAGATATTGGTATTGTGCCAGCTCCACCTGTGTCTTGGCTGTCGCTGTCTGCGCGCGGCGTGCGAATATGTCGAGAATCAGGCTCGTGCGGTCGAGGATCTTGACTTGCAGCACATTTTCGATATTGGCCACTTGCTTGGTGGAGAGGTCATCGTCGAATATGGCCATGGCCACTCCGTTTTCTTCTATGTACTGGCGTATTTCTTCGAGTTTGCCCTTGCCTACGAATGTGCGCGGGTTGGGATAATCGGCTTTCTGAAAGAAGGTCTTTACAGTCTCGGCTCCGGCAGTCTCGGCCAGGAACGCGAGTTCGTCTATGTATTCGGCAGCTTTATTTTCAGGCTGTTGGGGGGTAATGAGACCCACGAGCACCGCCTTCTCGGCGAGGGCTGTCGGTGTTGTTTCTTGCATATAGGTGATCGTTTAGAGTTTTCTTATATAACAAATTCCAAGTTGAATAAGATTACACAATGTAAAATAAGTGAAAATTTGTGATATTTGCAAAGTTTTCGCTAAATTTGCGTGAAACATGTATTTTTACGATGGAGTGGAATCAACTAATCAATGACAAAAGGCTGGGGCTGGAGCACTATCACGACCCGAAGAAGGGTAGCGGACGCACTGATTTCCGCCGCGATTATGACAGGCTTGTGTTCTCGTCGCCATTCCGCAGGCTACAGAACAAGACCCAGGTGTTTCCGTTGCCCGGCGGCATCTTTGTCCACAACCGGCTCACCCACTCGCTTGAGGTGGCTTGTGTGGGTAAATCTCTGGCCGATGTCATATCCTCCGAACTATCCGTGAGATATGCGTCTGAGCCGTGGTGCGGAGCTCTTGACGATATGGGCGACATAGTGGCGGCCGCCTGTCTGGCTCATGATCTGGGCAATCCGCCTTTCGGCCATTCGGGCGAGAAGGCCATATCATCTTTTTTCAGTGAGGGAGCCGGGTCGGTGCTTAAGCCCGTGCTGGAGCCCGGGCAGTGGCTCGACCTGACACACTTCGAGGGCAATGCCAATGCCTTCCGTCTGCTGACCCATGGCTTCAACGGGCGCCGCGACGGCGGATTTGCCATGACATATTCTATGCTGGCCTCGATCGTGAAGTATCCTTATGACTCGTCACATGCCGGAGAGAAAGGTAAGTTCGGATTTTTTACCTCCGAGGTGGAAACGTATATCAAGATAGCCGATACCTTGGGAATCCGCCGTATACCCCAGCAGGATGGCTCGGTAGTGTACTCGCGTCATCCGCTGGTATATCTTGTCGAGGCTGCCGATGATATCTGCTATGAGGTGATGGATATCGAGGATGCCCACAAGCTGCGTATCCTCTCGACAGGTGAGGTCGCCGATCTGCTGCTTGCCTTTTTCGACGATGACAGGCGCCGGCGAGTGGCGGATGTGATGTCGCGTATCGATGATCCGAACGAGAAGGTGGGCTATCTGCGCTCGTGTGTGATAGGCGAGCTCGTGGGTGCGTGCGCCCGCACATTTGTGGATAACGAGCGTGACATACTCGACGGCGATTTCTCGGGATCGCTCGTGGGGTGGTGTCCTGAGCGTCTGCGCGAGGCCTACAAGCGCTGCAACGTGGTGTCATGGAGCCGGATATATACAGCCTCTGATGTGGTGGATATCGAGATAGCCGGTACGCGCATCATCACCTTCCTGCTCGGCAAGCTGATCGAGGCAGTGATGCACCCCGATCTCAACTATTCGCGTCTGTTGCTGTCGCAGGTACCGCGGCAGTATGATGTACATTCGCCGCGCCTTTTCGAACGTGTGCAGGCTGTCGTTGATCATGTCTCCGCCATGACCGATGTCTACGCCCTCAATCTCTACCGCAAGCTCAACGGCCATTCGCTGCCGGCGG
>CAZBWZ010000140.1:0-5525 GCA_964495725.1 uncultured Bacteroides sp. | reverse complement strand
CGTCTTCGTCGAGCTCCATCAGCACATCGGCGCGTGTCTCCTCGTCGAGCAGCTTGTACAGGAATTCGGCCTGTGCGAGGTCAAGATCCTGATACAGCTCGGCGATGTCGGCGGGGTGGAGGGTCTCCAGCTCTTCGCGGGCCGTGTCGATGTCGCCACGGTCGATTATGTCCTTTATGTGCTTGAGATATTCCTCGGTATATTCTTTCATTGGCGCAGGTCTGAGATAATGTTGGTGAGATGATAGAACTGCTCTTGTGAGAGCTGCTCGGGCCGCAGTGTGAATACCGGGTCATCGGGCAGAGCGGCTCCGGGGGGCAGCAGCGGGCGGCATGAGTTGCGCAGGGTCTTGCGGCGCTGGCCGAATGTGGTCTTCACCACGGTGCGGAACAGCCGCTCGTCGCATGGCAGCCGGGTCACACCGTTGCGGGTGAGGCGGATCACGCCCGACTTGACCTTGGGAGGAGGGCAGAACACGTGCTCGCTTACGGTGAACAGATACTCCACGTCATACCAGGCCTGCAGCATCACGCTGAGTATGCCCCGGGCCTTGGTGCCCGGGCCGGCGGCTATGCGCTCGGCCACCTCGCGCTGCAGCATACCCGAGCATACGGGTATCAGATCCTTGTTGTCGAGTACCTTGAAGAATATTTGCGATGAGATATTATAGGGATAGTTGCCGATGACGCAGAATTCCCGTCCGGAGAATACACCGGCGAGGTCGAGCTGCAGGAAGTCGCCTTCGATGATGCGGCCTTCAAGAGCCGCAAAGTTACGCCCGAGGTAGTCGACGCTCTCCGTGTCGATCTCCACCACTTTCAGGTCATGGCCCTTGTCGAGCAGATAACCGGTGAGCACTCCCATGCCCGGCCCTATCTCAAGCACCGGCAGGGATATGTAGTCATCGAGGGTGGAGGCGATGCGTTCGGCTACTTTGCGGTCGGTGAGGAAATGCTGGCCGAGGGCCTTTTTAGGACGTACTTCTGGCATGATTATCGTGGATTTCGCTGAATTTTTTACAAAGTTATAAAAATTAGCTCATTTGAATCGGAGGGATAATAAAAAAAATGTAATTTTGTAATCGAATGGACAACGATAAAATAAAATCAGGAAGATTGCCGATTGTATCCGTGGTGGTGTTGACATGCGCTGCCGCCCTGGTGTGCGCGTTGTCGCTGTATATAGTTTGGTATGGCGACGCACTGCTGTATCAGTTCAGCTTTGTCAACGGCGAGCCGCTGGGCGGCATTGCCGACATACCGGTGTCGCAATACTGGCATTTCCTCAGTCTGAACGGTCGCCTCGTGGCACATTCCATCGTGCAGGTATTCTGCGGATTCCTGGGGCAGAAGCCCTTTGCGGTGTGCAACGCCCTGGCCTATGTGTGCCTCATACTCCTGCTCCTGAGGTATGCCGGCTACAGCTGGCGTAATTGGTCCGTCACACTCGCGGCTACCCTGCTCGTACTCTTTTTCTGCGACACAAGCTATATCCCGCCGCACCAGATAGGATATATATGGATGTCGTGTACGGCGATATTTTTCCTTATCGTATACGACCGTCAGGACCGCGGCCGGGCGGGGTGGGGCGCTTGTACCGGCCTGCTCCTCCTGGGGCTGGTGTGCGGCAACGGCAACGAGGCCATAGATCTCGGTATCGGTGTGGCCATAGGCATCGACATGCTGCGCGGCCCCCGCCGCTATCCGCTGCGGCGGTGGATGCTGCTGATCGGTTTCGGGATAGGTGTGACGGCGTTGTGTCTGTCGCCCGGCCAGATGGAAAAGGCCATGTCTTTGCACAGGACTCCTGTTGTGCTGTCGCTGTTCAATATGGTCACATCGTTGCGGGCGTTCTGGGTATTTATTGTGCTTCTCACAGTGGCCTGTATACGGCGCAAGGTGGAGCTGGGCCGTTTTGTGGCTGACAACTGGATGATGTTCACCGCGATGTGCGTGATGCTTGTGTTCAACATCACTATCACGGTCAGGGAAAACCGCCAGCTCTTTGGTGTGGAGCTGTATTCCGCTGTGCTCATACTCAGGCTGCTGAGGTATCTCAGGATCTCCCCGCTGTGGCTCGTGGCGGCAGCTCTGGTGGTGGCCGGCCAGTACTATATGAAATTCACCTCGCTTGCCGCCTTCAATGCCGACGTGACCGCTCTGCGCCAACAGATCATCGAGCGTGGTAACACGAGATTGTATGTGGATATAAGTCACCGCTGCCCTTATGTCAACCCGGCCGAGGAGTTTAGCTACGACAACAGCTTCATCATCATCTTCCATATCGCCGCGATCGCCGACGACATACACCGGCGGGGATCGTTATACACCAGACATGTCAACAATCCCAATGACTTTGTCGACAGCGTTACAATCTATCCGTCGGCATTGGCCCGGATATCGGAGCTCCCGCCACGCAACCGCGTGGTGTATTGCGGCAACGGTCTGTATATGCTGCTGAGGCTGAAATCACACCCCGCGCGCTTCACGCTGCACCGCAGCCTCGATATACCCGGCTTGCGGCGTCCTCTCCCTCCGGTTGAGATCCATTTCGATTCCTCGTTTAATCCCCCGACCGACCTCTACGATGTCATGATCACCAGATTTCCTTATCCGCTGATGCGCGCCGACTCGGTAACGGTGAGCTTTTGAGGTAGTGATGCAACACATAGAATAGATCAGGATGAGCTCAGAAGAGACAAATCAAAAGGGAAGAATGTATTTTACGCGGTCAAGATGAATAAAGATAACAAAATAAGTGGAAGATCTCCGATTATATCGATAGCGGTGCTTACGTGTGTCGCCGCCGTGGTGATCGGGCTGTCGCTGTATATAGTATGGTATGGGGACGCCCTGAAATACCGCTTCAGTTTTGCCACGGGGCTGCCTGTGGGCGGCCTGGCTGATATAGCTGTGTCGCAGTACGCGCATTTCTTCTGCCAGAACGGTCGCATCGTGGCTCACTTCCTGGTGCAGATCTTCTGCGGCCTCGCTGGCCAGACGGCCTTTGCCGTGTGCAATGCCTTGGCTTACATATGCCTGATATTGCTGCTCGTGAGATATGCCGGTGGCAACTGGCGCCGTCCCTCCATGATGATCTCCGCCGCGCTGCTCACCTTGTTTTTCTGCGACACAAGCTATATCCCGCCGCACCAGATAGGATATATATGGATGTCATGTACCACGCTGGCTTTCCTGATCTTGTACGACAGACAGGGAGACGGCCGCAAGGCCGGGTGGTGTACCTGTGTGTCGCTGCTGCTCATCGGGGTGGTATGCGGCAACGGCAACGAGGCCATAGACCTCGGTATCGGTGTGGCCCTGGTGACAGACATGCTGATACTGAGGCGGCGATACGGATGCCGGCGGCTGATGCTGCTCATCGGATTCTGCATAGGCGTGGGCGTGCTGTGCCTCTCGCCGGGCCAGATGGTCAATGCCACCACCAGTTACCGTCCGCCGCTGGTGTTGTCGCTCTGCAATCTGGTGTCATCGCTTCGGGCCTTCTGGGTATTCGCTGTGGTGCTGGCGGTGGCCTGTGTGCGCCGCAAGGTGACGCTGCGCGGGTTTGTCACCGATAACAGGTTGTTGTTCACGGCCATGGCCGTGATGTTTGTATTCAATTTCGCGATCACTGTCAAGGGCAACCGTCAGCTGTTTGGTGTCGAGCTCTATTCGGCTGTGCTCACGCTGCGGCTGCTGCGTCATTTGCGTATCCCAGCTCTATGGCTCGTGGCAGGTACGGCGGTCGTGGCAGTGCAGTATTATATGAAATATACCGCGCTCACCGACTTCAACAGAGATGAGACCGAGCTGCGCCGTCAGCTCATCGAGCATGGCAACCGGCCTCTGTATATCGACCTCAATCACCACAATCCTTACGTGCATCCCACCGAGGAGCTCAGCTTTCACGATTGCGTCAACCTCACCTTTCATGTCGTCAATCATGCCGATGATATCAGCGGCGTCAGGGGTATCCCGCAAACGCAGGGGGTAGAGCGCCTACATACCGACAGTGTCACGCTGTATCCCGCCGCACTGGCCCGTATCGAGACACTCGATGCGCGCAACCGTGTGGTATATACAGGCAACGGTGTGTATATGCTGCTGCGGCTTAAGTCACGGCCCGCGAGGTTTGTGCTGCACCGCAGCCTGGATGTCATGGGCCTGCGGTGGCCGCTGTCACCCGTGGAGATTTCATTCGACGCATCGCAGCATCTGTCTACAGATGATTATGACGTATTTGTGTCCACCTTCCCGTATCCGCTGATGCATGTCGACTCGGTCACCATAGAGTGATGCCGACGGGCGGCTGAAAAATTGGGATTGTGAAAAAATGTGTGCGGGCAGTGATTGCCGATCGGATTATTTTTCGTAAATTCGCAGAAGTTTTAGCAGTGTCAGGCAGATGACAGAGCGGCCGGCTGCTTAAGGGTGTAAGTAAACATAAGATACAATTTATTAGGAAAAATATGAAAAAACTGATTCTGCCGGTCATCGCGCTGCTGTGCGCCTTGACCTCGACGGGCCAGGGCTATCAGTCCGACAGCTGGCGTTTCGGCTTCGCGGCCGGCTACCACGGATCGTGGCTCGACTACACCAATCTCGACAAGAATATCTTCCCGGAGAACAAACTCACGGGCAGCGGTGCGTTTTCTTTCTTCATCGAGAAGGAATTCGGGCTGGAGGGCAATTTCGCGATACGCCCCGAGCTGTCGCTGCTCAACCGCGGAGGCAAGCTCACCGACATACTCGACTACGGCAATTACTACGGCGACAACGGCCTGACCGATGTCACCTACCGCATCAAGGCCCACTACACGGATTTCCGTCTGCCCCTGATATGGCGTCTGGGCAACAGCGCCTCGGCCCTGCGTCCCTACGTCTTCGCCGCGCCGGTGCTCGGCCTGTGTACGGGCGGCAGCATCAACTACCGCCGCGAATATGTGCCCGGCAGCAATCCTGATTATGACGGAGTGAATCTCGACATCACCAAGGCCAACATGAGCCAGATGTATTTCGCTGGAGCCATCGGAGCCGGTGTCAACTGGTACTTCAATGTCAACGAGTCTCATCGTTTCTTCCTCGGTCTGGAGGCGAATTACGAACACGGATTCACCGATACCTACGGCAACGACAACAAGGCCGCCGAGAAGTATCTCGTGGACCCCGCCGGCGATTGCGTCACCGGCAAGCGCCGTTACCGAGGCTTTGAGGTGAAGCTCACCTTCGGTGTGCCATTCACCGTCTTCTCCCGTGGCGAGCGGCCCGCACCCGCTGATTACGTCGACTTCGAGAGCTTCACTACCGTCGAGGAGAAGGTGGAGACAGAGCCCCACGACAGATGCTACACCATAGATGAGATCGCCGACATGATGGCGCGTGGCCGCAGCATCGACGGCAAGACGATATGCGCCATCGACGACATCATCACATTCGACTTCGGCAAGAGCACCATCACCCCCGATTCATATCCCTGGCTCGACCGTCTGGCCGAGATGCTCAAGCGCGCCAACGCATACGTGT
>CAZBWZ010000139.1:0-5622 GCA_964495725.1 uncultured Bacteroides sp. | reverse complement strand
TTATCTCATTTTTATAATGGATTTCACACCACTATATTTTGGCTGAATAGTTACAAAGTTTAAATCACTTCCATTATCAATAAGCTGATTCAATATACAAAGGTCATCATTTTTTTTTCAAAAAAAAATTTTTTTTGACCCCGCTACCACGGCTCTTTTATTTAAAAACGCCTTGTGGATTCTGAAATGGTAGTATTTTATAGGGGTAAAGCTCACAAATAGTTAAATAAAAGACCGCTTGTGGCAGGATCTTAAAAATAAGGATAAAACTCCGACGCTTATTTATGATGGTCAGCCGCACGCCTCAGGAGCAGAGTGGTGGAGAATAGTAATCCGGTGCGGGTGGCTGGGTAGTCACTCTATGGTGTGAGTGGTGTAGGGGAATATGCGATCACTCCGTGGTTGCTGTGCGGGGTGAGGATGTAGACCCCGTGTTGGCTCCTGATTTAATGGGAGCTGCTCCATAAAAGAACAATGCAAAAGAGTGCCGGTCAATAGCCATAGAGTTTCCAGATGCATATATAACATATAAATTGTATAAATAGACTCAATATCAGTAGGCCCTCAATCGTTGTGGCGGTTTTTTTAAAACTATTTCTCATTATTTTGTCTTGTTCAGGTGTTGTATGGATTAGAAATCCTTCAGAATAGCCAAAGCTATTCTTATATGGGTCATCCTTACTATCATCATCTTCAACATTGCATGAAGATTTAAAAAAAAACTCCGGAGTATCCCAACTGCCAACGGCAATATCATTGAATCTTCGGCCACCGAAATGATAATTTATCAACGGAACCCCCATGTTGTCCCCATTAACAGAATAATATTGCCATTTGCCATTCTCATCTTGAATAAGCATGGCAAGATGCTGACCTTTCGTATAGTTCAATACAACGGTATCCTTACCGTCGGGATCATAGATATTCACGGGATTGCCGGCGCAATATGCCCGGGGGCTCAGCCAGGGGTATTTGTAGGCGAGGGGGTGGGGGGATGTCCAGATACCGATGGCTGGATCGTAACGGCGGGCCCCGAAGTCGTTCCAGTTCAGGCCGTGCATGGGATCCATCTCCTTGCCCCCTAACTGATAAGGCTGCGTTGTCTGGCCCTTGCACAGACCCGGCATCGCCAGTCCCGACGGATAATAGTGCATGGTCTGGAGTATGTCACCCTCCGCGTCCACGACCGCCCTGACATTTTTTGAGTGACCGACTGACACTCCTGTGATAAGGAGCACGAGTATCATTGCTGACAATATTTTTAATCGCACGGGTAGATATACTTTCCCCGAGCATGAATTCAGTGGCCGGCGTTTCATGATCGAGATGGTGTTGGGAAATAATAAGGAGCAGATTCAAGGATAGAAGTTACCTAAACTAATTTAAATAGGTTAAAATATGCGATAACATATCAAACTCGCAAAAATTCGCTATATCAGAGTTACCATACTTTAAAATACAGAAGCATTGCCAAAATATGCTGTACTCCGAAAAGATACTGAAAATTCTGAAATTACGCCTCATCTCACCGTTGCAAAAAGAGGATATGCAAGCAGATTTGAGCTGTTCCGGCATAGAGTGATACAGGAAACATCGAGAGGAGGGCCGTGAACAGGATCAGTGCGATGGTTGCGGATTGTTTCATGATGACAGTTTGCTACAAAAGTAGCCAATCATGGCTTTGAAATGCAAGAAAAAATGACGGAAAAATGACGGAAATGCATTTCCGTCATTTTTCCGTCATTCTAAGCCTCAGGATGTTACGTTTATGGAGGTCATTTCTGTCTATAATCTTAATTTCTGAGGTGAGTGCGGCCACTCATAAGAGTCGGATTACTGCGTCAATCGTCTTCATGCTCTTTTTCTCGCCAAGGATCTTCCTCCCTTCTTGAGACGATAGCCCCGTGGCTACGCCCAAGCAGGATTTCCATCCTTGAATATCGCGTCTCCGACCGATAGAACTCTCCGAGGTTGTCGCTGGCGTGATGCCCAACGCACAAAACCGGGTGTCGGCAACGTCGGATTTATTCGCGCTCGATGATATAGTCGCTGATGTTCTTATCGGTCGAGCTGAAGTTGGCTCCTATCCTGAAGATCTGACGGCCGTCGGCTCGGAAAGGCAACGGATAGTCTTTGGCATCGATCTGGTCAATGGCCTCGCGGGCGCTCTTGTCGAGCTTGAACTCGAAGATGTAGAGGTAGCTGTCGGTGGAGACGACCAGGTCGATGCGTCCCGTGGCCGTGCGATATTCGGTGTGGCAGTAGTAGCCGAGCAGCTTGAACAGGAGATAGATGACATTCTGATAGTGCTGCTCGAGGTCGAGCAGGTTGAAGCTGTCGTAATTCATATCGGCGAAGATACACCTCAATCTGTTCATGAAACCCTCGGCGTCTCCATCCATCACGTCGTCGTAGAAGCTGTAGATGCTGAATGCCGTACTGTCACAGCGCTCCGGGATATAGAGCTTGAGTAATTGCTCGAGGAAACCCTGTTCCACCTCGCGGTTGGGAAAGCCGAGAGTGACACGCCGGGTATTCCTTTCGTATCCCTTGATGGTGAGATAGCCCGACTGATAGAGGATAGGCACCGGATCGCCCTTCATATCCGGTGACACATTCTCTATAGCGTTCAGCGCTACATGCAGGCGGTTAAGCTTTTCAATCCTGACATCCCCGGATTTGATGCGTTTGGCAAGAAACAAGGGTGTGCCCGTGCCAAACCAATACTGACCGAGTGACTTGTCTTGCATAGCATTCAACAGACTGAAAGGATTATATATGTCCGGACAGTCAGTGGTACAGAAATGATAGCCGTCATAATTTTGCCTTAGCAGATCATACATTTCTTCCACCGTGCATCCCTCCCTGTCGGCGAAGGCCACCACTCCCGGGTGGAAATATTCCCGGAGCTCCTCGGAGGTGATACCGCAGATAGCGGCAAACTCACGGTGCAGTGAGATATCCTTCAGGTTGTTGAGGTCGCTGAATATGTTGAGCTTGCCGAAGCGCGTGATGCCCGTGAGGAAGGCCAGGCGGATGTATTCGTCCATCTTCTTGAGGTTGCCGTATATACCGCGCAGCTGGTTGCGGAATCTCTCCTGAAGCTCCGGATCCTCTATCGTGTCGATCAAGGGCTTGTCATACTCGTCGATCAGTATCACCACCTTCCGCCCCGTCTTTTCGTAGGCATTTTTGATGATATGCCGAAATCTTGAGGCGTATGTGGGATCTATATCTTCAATTCCGTAAGTCATTTCCCAATCTCTGAGCATCCTCTCTATCACAGCATCCAGGCTGTCCTGGTTAGTATAGTCCTCGCCCGTGAAATCAAGGTGCAGCACCGGCACCGGTTGCCAGTCGTGGTCTGACGAGGCTACGGCAAGCCCGTCGAAGAGCTCGCGCCTGCCCTGGTAGAAGGCCTTGAGCGTTGAGATGAACAGGCTCTTGCCGAAACGGCGCGGACGACCCAGGAAGAAATACTTGCCATAGTCCATCATCTTAAGTATATACCGCGTCTTGTCGACATACACAAAGCCCCGCTCCCTTATCTCTGGAAACGACTGCATCCCCACCGGATATTTCTGCACCACCATATTCATTTCTTTTTTATTACACATCACAAAGATAACATAATTTTTCAATCTTTTTATACATGAGGGTATATCAAAATAGGGAAATTCAACGAAATGTAGGGACATCGCTTTGCGATGTAGCACTGAGTATCAGTGTGCTCCTATTGAAGGCTTGTCCCTGCAAATCTTGAATCTTGATACAGTGCCATGATATATATTCGCGGTGGCATTATGGGGATTAAAGTGAGAGAGAGGGTCAGAGGGCGCCGATGACCAGGAGGGCGAGGCTGACGAGCAGCAGGCAAAGGTCGATGACCTTGGTCTTGATGTTCTTTTCGTGGAGCACGAATACTCCGTAGAGAAATGATACCACCACGGCTCCGCGGCGTATCATCGATACGATGGATATCATGGCTCCTTCGTAGGACAGGGAATAGAAATAGGCCATGTCGGCGATGGTGATGAATAGGGATATGCAGGGGATACTCCACCGCCATATAAGGCGCGTGCCTCTGCCGGCCCCCATCACCATCACGATGATGCCCATGAGCACGCACTGATAGAAGGTGAACCAGGCCTGTACCTCGGTGGGGAGGAAATATTGCATCAGATACTTGTCGTAGAGGGCGCTCACAGCGCCGAGCACCGTGGCGCCTATCGACATCCACACCCAGCCGGAGTGACGCAGCGAGATGCCCTCTTTAGAGCCCGCACGCGATATGAGAAACAGCGACAGGAAGCCGATGATGATACCGATCCACTGCAGGGTGTTTAGTCGTTCGCCGAATATGAGCAGGGCTCCGACGAGCACCATCACCGGGCGGCTGGCGTTGATGGGTCCCTGGATGGTGAGCGGCAGATTCTTGATGGCATAGTAGCCGAGTATCCACGACGATAGCACGATCACCGATTTGAGCATTATCATCAGATGGCCGTGGATGGTGCCTCCCAGGCCGTAAGTGCCCGAGGCTATATTGCCGATAAGTACGGGCGACAGCAGCAGCGTGCTGAACACGGTATTGAGAAACAGCACGAGCAGCACGTTGTTGTCGCGCACCGACAGCTTCTTGAACACATCATAGAATCCGAGGCATACGGCGGATATCAGAGCGAGTATGATCCACATGTATGGTAAGTTATAAGTTATAGTGAAAAAGTAATAAGTGATTAGTGATAAGTAATATGTGGGTATGTTTATAAGTTAGGGTGAATGGTGGATAGGTTATTCTTTGTCACTTATAAAATAGCGGCCCGGCAAAGGGGCCGGGCCGCGGAAATTTATGAAAAAGTCAATCAAGCTTTCTTTGCAGCGCCTGCTTTGGGAGCGGAGTGGAATTTCTTCTCTGTGAGATAAGCCACGGGAGAAGCTACGAAGATTGTGGCGAGTGTGCCGACAATCACACCGATGAGCATGGCGAAGACAAACGCGCGGATCGACTCACCACCGAGGATGAAGATGCAGAGGAGCACGAGCAGCGTCGAGGCTGATGTCATGATCGTACGTCCGAGGGTGGAGTTGATCGACTGGTTGATCGTGTCATAGAACGACTGCTTGGGATAGAGGGCTAGATTCTCGCGCACACGGTCGAACACCACCACTGTATCGTTGATCTGGTAACCGATCACGGTGAGGATGGCGGCGATGAATGTCTGGTCTACCTCCATGGCGAAGGGCACGAAGCCGTAGCAGAACGAGTAGAAGCCGATGATGGTGAAGGCTGTGAAGGCTACGGCTGCCAGAGCGCCGAGTGAGAAGGCCATGTTGCGGAAACGCACCAGGATGTAGAGGAACATGGCGATGAGCGAGAGGATGACAGCGATATAGGCGTCGGTGCGCATGTCTTCGGCCACCGACGGACCTACCTTCTGCGAGCTCACCAGTCCGATAGAAGCGTCGGCTGTTGAGAATTCCTCTTCGGTGATGCCGGCCTTCATGTAGGGCTTGAGCACCTTGAAGAGCTTGGCTGTGATCTCCTGCTCCGTGGCCTGTGAGCCGTCTTTGATCTTGTAGTTGGTGGATACGCGCACCTGATTGGAGCTCTCGATGGTG
>CAZBWZ010000138.1:0-5782 GCA_964495725.1 uncultured Bacteroides sp. | reverse complement strand
TTTCAATAGTTTATCTTCTAAGAAGCAATCAATATTCTTCTTCGTTGAAGAAGAAGTCTTCTTTTGAGGGGTAGTCGGGCCAGATGTCCTCGATGCTTTCGTAGGTCTCGCCTTCGTCTTCCATATCGCGCAGGTTCTCCACCACCTCCATGGGAGCCCCGCTACGCTGCGCATAGTCGATGAGCTCGTCTTTGGTCGCGGGCCAGGGTGCGTCCTCAAGCTTGGATGCGAGTTCGAGTGTCCAGTATACGTTTGATTGTTTGTTGTACATTGCCATAGTCGTAGAGTTTTGAAAAAAGTTTACAAAAGTACTATATTTTTTGAGATTATCGCTGCTGTTATGTCTATTTAACAGTTATTTTTCCCAGAATGTTTCACCTGTCTGCGTTTCCTGATTGATACGCCGTGCGGCGACAAACAGATAATCGCTCAAGCGATTGATATACTGCATTGCAGGCGCGTCGATCGCGATGCCCCCACGACTCATCTCCACCATCTTGCGTTCGGCCCTTCTGGCTATGGTGCGCGCCACATTGGCATGGGCGGCCCCGGGCGCTCCGCCGGGCAGTATGAATCGGTCGTGGCGCGGCAATATCTCATCGGCCTTGTCTATGGCCGTCTCAAGGTCGGCGACATCGTCGGGCCTCACGCCCTCAGGCTGCCATTTCGAATCGGGCTCGGTGGCGAGCTGCGCCCCCAGGTTGAACAGCCGGTGCTGCGCACGCGACAGCACCGGGCGCACATCGGCCGGAATGTCATCGCAGGACAGCACCACGCCGATATATGAATTGAGCTCATCGACAGTGCCGTAGGCATCGAGGCGGATATCATCCTTAGGCACGCGCGTGCCTCCTACAAGTGATGTGGTACCGGTATCGCCGGTGCGGGTATATACTCTCATGATCTCGGGTTATTCGTACATTTTCTCTATCACATCGGCGTAATTGTCGTTGATGACCTTACGCCTGAGCTTGAGCGTATTGGTGATCTCGCCGGACTCGATGGTGAACGGCTCGGGCAGCAGCGTGAATTTCTTGATCTGCTCGTAGCCGGGTAGCCCCTTCTGCAGCTTGTCGATGCGCTCGGTCATCATCGCGATGATCTCAGGATTGGTCAGCAGCTCGGTCGTGCCGGCAAATGGTATGCCCTTCATCCTCGCATACTCCTTCAGGGTATCGAATGCGGGCACGATCAGGGCCGTGACATACTTGCGGCTCTCGCCCACCACAGCCACCTGCTCGATAAACCGGTCGCCGCCCAGACGGCTCTCCAGAGCCTGCGGGGCTATATACTTGCCGTTGCTGGTCTTGAACAGGTCTTTGATGCGCTCGGTGAGCACCAGCGCGCCCTCGGCGTCAAAATACCCGGCGTCGCCCGTACGAAACCATCCGTCATCCGTAAATGCCTCGGCCGTCGCCTCGGGCTTGTTGTAATATCCGCTCATCACGGTCGGGCCCTTGACCTGTATCTCTCCGTCGGCGGCTATACGCACCTCGACACGCGGCATCACCGTGCCCACGGATCCCACCACATAGCCTACCTGCGGGTAGCACGACACGGTGGCCGTGGTCTCCGACAGGCCGTAGCCCACCACGATATGCACGTCCATGGCCCTGAAGAAATCCACGATATGCTTGGCCACCGGAGCTCCGGCCGTAGGGAAGATATTGCCGCGCTCGATACCCACGGCCTGGCGCATCGGGGCGAACACCATCGAATCGGCCTTCTTATACAGAGTCTCGAGCAGCCAGGGCACCTTCTTGCCCAGACGCACATAGTTGATGTTGCGGTCAAATCCGATCTTGAACGCGCGCTTCACCATCTCCTTTTTCATGCCCCCCATGTGGCTCAGGCGGTCGTTGATGCCGGCGTAGGCCTTCTCCCAGAATCGGGGCACGGCGCACATGCAGCTCGGCCTTACCTTCTTCACGGCCGCCGCGATCTCCTTGGGATTCTCGTTGATGGTGACATGTATGTTCATGCTCAGGCAGAAATATGTCCATGCCTTCTCGAATATATGGCTCAGAGGCAGGAAGCTCAGCGACGTATCCTCGGTCGAGAGCATCGTCAGCCGCTCGCGGTGTATCTCGAATGCCGCGTTGAAGCAGCTGTGGGGCAGCACGGCGCCCTTGGGCTCGCCCGTGGTGCCCGATGTATAGATGAATGTAGCCACATCGTCAGGCGAGGCCGCCTCGCGGCGCTCGTCCACTGCAGCGCCCACATCCTCTCCGGCCCCCGCGCCCGTCGCGAGCAGCTCGTCAAAGCTGATGGTCATCCCGTCACCGTCAGTGCCTTTGAGAAGACGGTCGAACACCACGATATGCTCCAGCGTAGGACACTGCCCGGCCGCCTGACGCGCGATCTCGTACTGGCGGCTGTCGCCCACCAGCAGGATACCAGCCTTGGAGTCGTTGACTATGTACACCACCTGGTCAAGACTCGATGTCGAATATATCGACACAGGTATTGCCCGGTTGTAATAGCAGCCGAAGTCGGTGATGAGGATTTCCGGACGGTTGGCGGAGAATATCGCCACTGTACGGCCCGGACCTATGCCGTGGATGCACAGAGCCTTCGCCATGTTGTCTACTTCGGCAGCAAACCGGCTCCATGTGTAAGCCGACTTGCGGTCGCCGATACCGTTGATAAATGCGAGCATCTCCTTGTCGGGCGAGTCGCCGAGGTGACGTCTGACTAAGTCAGTGAGTTCGTTGACCATGATGTGAGTATTATAATAAGACGCAAATATACAAACTAATCGCAGACTCTATAACACGACAGGCCTACAAAAGGCGCTATAATTAACATCCTTTTGCATTAAAGCGACCGTCCGCTAAGATTTGTTAACCTCAGCGGACGGCGTTGCTTCAATATATGATCGGATCACTCCACAGTGACACTCTTGGCCAGATTGCGGGGCTGATCCACATCGAGCCCCTTGGCCACAGCCACATGATATGCGAGCAGCTGCAGGGGGATGACGCTGAGCAGCGGCACCAGACAGCTGTCGGTGACGGGCACCTCTATTATCTCGTCGGCGATGGCGGCCACCTCGGTGTCGCCGGTTGTGGTGACGGCTATGATCTTGCCGCCACGGCTCTTCACCTCCATCATGTTGCTTATGATTTTCTTATATTGCTTGTGATGTGTGGCCACGAACACCACCGGCAGCTCTGAGTCGACCAGGGCGATGGGGCCGTGCTTCATCTCGGCGGCCGGATATCCCTCGGCATGTATGTAGCTTATCTCCTTGAGCTTGAGCGCGCCCTCCAGCGCCACAGGATAGTTGTAGCCGCGGCCCAGGTAGAGGAAGTTGCGGGCGTAGGTGAATGTACGCGCCAGGTCGCGTATGCGGTCGTTTGACTTCAGCACCTCGCCGATCTTGTCGGGGATGGCTCCGAGCTCGCCTATCAGGCTCCGGTAATTGGCCTCCTCGATCGATCCCTTGGCATGGGCCAGGGCGAAGGCGAGCATGGCGAACACGAGCACCTGGCCCGTGAAGGCCTTGGTGCTGGCCACGCCTATCTCCGGTCCCACATGTATGTAGATACCCGTATCGGTATGACGGGCTATGCTCGACCCCACGGCATTGACGATGCCGAAGACAAACGCGCCCTTGGCCCGCGCCTTCTCGATGGCCGCCAGCGTGTCGGCCGTCTCTCCCGACTGCGACACGGCGATCACCACATCGCGCTCGTCGAGGGTGGTATGGCGGTAACGGAACTCCGATGCATACTCCACCTCCACCGGTATGTCGCAGAATGTCTCTATCAGCTGCTTGCCTATCAGGGCGGCGTGCCATGATGTGCCGCAGCTCACTATCACGAAGCGGCGTGCGCCCAGCAGACGCTCACGGTGGGCCGTGACCGCGCTGAGCACGATACGGTCGGGCAGCAGGCGGCCGCGCATACAGTCGCGCAACACCTCGGGCTGGTCGAAGATCTCCTTGAGCATGAAATGCGGGAATCCGCCCTTAGACAGCATCGACAGGTCGATGTCTATGGTGGTGACATCGGGCTCCACCTCCTGATTGTAGATATTGGATATCCTGATGGGCTCGCCACGGCGCAGCACTCCCACCTCCTCATCCTTGAGATATATGATCTTCTTGGTGTACTCGGCGATGGGAGACGCGTCAGAGGCGATGAAGAATTCGCTGTTGTCCTGGCCCACACCGATAGCCAGAGGCGACGACTTGCGGGCCACCACCAGCTCGTCGGGGTCGGAGGTGCCCACCACGGCTATGGCGTACGCCCCGATTGCCTGGTGCAGGGCCATGCGCACGGCCTCGGGCAGCGTGCAGCCACGCTTGTTGCGGATATATTCTATGAGCTTGACGAGTATCTCGGTATCGGTCTCGCTCTCAAAGGTGACGCCCTTGTCGACGAGAGAGTCGCGCAGATGGGCGTAATTCTCGATGATACCGTTGTGTACAAGCGCTATGTCACCCTGCATCGACAGATGCGGGTGGGCGTTCAACCTCGATGGCTCGCCGTGGGTGGCCCAGCGGGTATGGGCCACGCCGATCGTGCCGGCTGTGTCGTGTCCGTCGGCGGCATGCTCCAGATCGCTCACCTTACCCTTTGTCTTGTATACGTTGAGCTGTCCGTCATCGATCAGCGCGCATCCTGCGCTGTCGTATCCGCGGTATTCGAGGCGCTTGAGCCCCTTTATCAATAATGGATAGGCATCTCTGTAGCCTATGTATCCTACAATTCCACACATAAGATGATAAGTTACGGGTTATCGGCAGACGGGCTGCCTTTTCATTTAACAGTAGCCAGACGCGCCTTGGCATCCTCGCCGAGCTGGGATTTCTTGCGTATATGGTCAGTGACAGCGGTGACGAACGAATTGCTCTCGAATGCGCCTCTCACCTGCTCGAAATCCTTCTCCACGTCGAATCGAGAACCGTCGGCCCCGAATCCGGTCTTTGACGAGAGCGAGAACTCCTTCTTGGCATCCTCATACACCATCTTGTCCAGGCCCACCACAGCCTCGCGCCATCTGTCGATTATCGATACCAGGTCGGCGACCGTGATGGTGTCGGGCTCGAGTCCGTAGTATTTCAGTATCTCGTTGTAGGCCCATGTCCACTCCATGTCGTAATAGGCCTTGTGCAGCTCGCGGAATCGCGAGTTGAGGGTCTCGATGTCGCTCACCGTGCCGTTCTCGATCTCGGCGATGAGATCCTCGACCTCGTGCTTGGGTGCGATCAGACCCTGCAGGTCCACCCACTCTCCCAGGCCCGCGCTGCAATACGGACGCAGATGCTGTCTGAGCTCGCCGATGGTAGAGCCGCTGAAGCTCTGCAACCGGTGGATCAGGCTGTTGCCCAGGAATTTGGTCACGGCCACATTATACAGCTCGATACCGCGCTCCAGAGCCTTACGCTTGATTTTCGCGCTATAGAATGTATATGTATCCGACGTGCGTCCCGACACCCGGCGCAGCTGCTTGAGCAGCTCGATGCCCCTGAGGGCCTTCTGTATGGTATAGGGGCTCAGCAGATTGTAGTTGATCTGGTCGAGCAGATGCGGATCACGCCGGCCGTCGCGCCGGGGCCACTTCTGCGCGTCGCGTATCGTGCCCACCGACTTGAGGTTGATGGCAGGCACCAGGAATGTCATGCCATGCTCCTCGATCAGATACGAGAAAGGCATGTCAGAGGTATCGACATTGCCCACATGGCGCCCCATCACCAGCGAGAAAGCGCCGATGCGGGCGGGCCACAGTATATACGAGTCAGAGCTGGTCTTGGCTCCGCGTTCGAGACTGCCCT
>CAZBWZ010000137.1:0-5813 GCA_964495725.1 uncultured Bacteroides sp. | reverse complement strand
AACGCCAATCTGTCGTATACTATACAGCGCGGCAGCTTCGCTCTGATGAATCCGATGGAGTTTGTCAACGATTCCTACGCTTCACTCGACTTCAACTACTTTCTCAACGGCTCGATATTGAATTATGTGCCGTTGGTGAAGAAACTGAAATGGCGCGAGGTGGTGACATTCCGTGGCCTCTGGGGCCATCTGAGCCACCGCAGTGACCCGAGCCTAAATCCCGGGCTGTTACAATTTCCTGATCCGGCTCAGGTTACTGCAATGTCATCCCGACCCTACATGGAGGTGTCAGCCGGCATCGAGAATATCTTCAAAGTGCTCAGGGTTGACTACGTGTGGCGTCTCTCCTATCTCGATGTTCCTTACAAAATTGACAAGAGAGGGTTGCGTATTGCCGTCCACGTCACATTCTGATTTTCATGATTCAAAAAATTCACTTCGGGGAAAAACCTTTTCATCCATACGATTGTTTAATGTGTAGATTGAGTGAAAAGTAATACATTCCGGCAATTGCCTGATACAATTATCACTGATTAACTCATTGGTAACAATCTTTGTCTAACACTTAACAATTACAACTATGACCTACACCCAACCCGAACTCCCATACGCAAACGATGCTCTCGAACCCGTGATAAGCAAAGAGACTATCGACTATCATTACGGCAAACACGAGAAAGCCTACATCGACAATCTCAACAAACTCATCAAAGGCTCGCAGTTTGAGGATATGGATCTCGAAGAAGTGATCGTCAATGCCAAAGGCCCGCTCTTCAACAACGCTTCGCAGGCATGGAACCATATATTCTATTTCTTCTCATTCACACCCAACGGTGGTGGTGAACCCGAAGGAGAATTACGTAAAGCCATCGACCGTGACTTCGGCTCGTTTGACAACTTCAAGAAAGCATTCGAGGATGCAGGCGCATCGCTTTTCGGCTCGGGATGGGTTTGGCTCAGCAGTGATGAAAAAGGCAAACTCTTCATCACCCAGGGCTCCAATGCAAGTAATCCCCTTACCGACGGACTCACACCCCTTCTCACCTTCGATGTCTGGGAACACGCCTACTATCTCGACTATCAGAATAAGCGCGCCGAATATCTCAAGAATCTCTGGCGCATCATCGACTGGGATGTGGTGGAAAGCCGCTACTGATCTATTTACGACATAAATTCTGCTATATAAAAATATTAAGCAATATGCTTTAAAGATATTAAGCATAATGTGATGAATGGAACGGGGAGATTCGTGAGAATGTCCCTTTTCTTTTTTTTGCTAACATTTTTTCGTAACTTTGCGTCAAATTCTTACAAACAATTATGGCAAAGTCTCAAAATACTCCGACTTTTTCGTTTGAGCTGTTGCCCCCTCTCAAAGGCAACAGCATTTTCAAGGTTTACAATGTTATCGACCGGCTCAAGGAATTCGATCCCAAATATATCAACATCACTACGCACCACAGCGAATACGAATACCGGGAGTTGCCCGACGGCAGCTACAAGCGCGTATCGGTGAGAAAACGTCCGGGCTCGGTGGCTATTGCCGCTGCCATACAGAATCGTTACGGTATCCCCGCTGTGCCCCATATCATATGCTCTGGCTTTACCAAAGAGGAGACTGAATACGCATTGCTCGACCTGAACTTTTTGGGTATAACAAATCTTTTTTTGCTGCGGGGAGACATCAAGGGACATTACCGTGCGCTTGACCCGGCCGAGTGTAACATCCATGCCACCGACCTGCAGAATCAGGTAAATCTTTTCAACCGTGGTATCGGACTGAACGGCTCACGCATCGAGGGCATCGACACACCGTTTACATACGGTATGGCTTGCTACCCTGAGAAACACGAAGACGCTCCAAATATGGCTTCCGACATCAGATACCTGAAGATGAAAGTCGACAACGGTGCGAAATATCTCGTGACACAGATGTTTTTTGACAACAGCAAATATTATGACTTTGTGAATAAATGCCGCGAGGCTGGTATCGATGTACCGATCATTCCCGGCATAAAACCTATTGTATTCAAGAATCAGCTGAATGTGCTGCCCCGCATCTTCCGGTCCGAGATTCCCGAACCTCTGGCCACAGAGCTTGAGAAATGCAAAGATAATGATGAGGTGCGCCACGTAGGCATAGAGTGGAGCATCGCTCAGTGCCGCGACCTGATCGCTCATGGTGTGCCGGGGCTACATTTCTATACCTTGATGGCTTCTGATAGCGTATATAAGATTGCAAGTGAAATTTATTGATTATGGAAGATTTTGACACACGCGAACTCAAAGCTGCCGCATTCGAGACTCTGATGTTCTTCCCCGGCTGCGACCTCGACACATGGATGCAGGTGCTCCTGAAAGAATACACCGAGGAAGTGGTGGCTGTGTTGGGCACCGACCCTGCTGAAGTGACAGCCGAACTGCGTGAGTGGTGGAACGATATGGTTTATACCGATGAAATCACAGAAATATCACGCACATATTCTCAATGGGCACAGGTTTTCTCCTCCCAGAAAGGTGTTGATTTCTATCGTACGCTCGTAGAAGAAGCAGTAAAGGCTAAAGAGAAAAATGAGCACTGATATATCCGGATATACTTTCACCAATGGCACAAAGGTGTCGGATTGGATTGCCACCCTGCCTGCCGATGACCGTGCGCGGGCCGAAAAGGTGGTGCGGAACTTTGTAAGGGAGCGCAAGCCTCTGAATATGTTGCAGGTGAAAATCAGACTCACTTCCACAACTGACGAGCTCGTTGGCGAGGATGAGAACGCACATCCTGACCACGTTGCCGAGACAGGCAGAAACCAGCGCTATGCGTCCCGGCAAACTGATGTCTACAACTCTCCGGATCCCATTTTGCCTACCGCAGACACTCCCGTTGCCTTAGCATCCGCCAGGAGTCAGAGCCACAACAATAAGATGCTCAAACTGTGCCTGATAATTCTCGCGGTAATACTGGTGACTGCAATTTTCACCAACCCCTCACGTGATACCCATATCAGGGCAATGACTGAGCAGGTGGCGCGAGCCACTGCAAAATCGATCGGACAGGATGTTGATATCCCTCAGGATATGTTCGGAGACATGTTCGGACTTTCTCAGCCGCGATTTTCCGATGATGTCATTGAATCACTTGTTGAGGAGGTACTGAATGCCGAGCTCGAATATCACAACTACATACTATGGTCTACATGCACGGCCACAGTAGGATATGAGCAGCAGACCGTATCGGTCGGTGCTTTCGGCATGGTAAGAGCGCTCGACGACGACCTCACGATCAATTGAGGTCGAGACTCGGTGCCACTGCATCTGACGGCATCCGCCAGTCACCTCTCGGAGACAGACACACCGAACCCACCTTAGGTCCGTCGGGCAGGCACGAGCGCTTGAATTGCTGCGAATAGAATCTGCGCAGGAATATCCGCAGCCACTTTTCCACCGTATCGTCACTATACTCACCGGCAAAAGCCTTTTTGGCCATCATAAATATACGCTTTGGTGTAAAGCCATATCGCAATGTATAGTACAGAAAGAAGTCATGGAGCTCGTAGGGGCCGACAAGGTCTTCGGTCTTCTGACTGATATTGCCTGCACTGTCTGCCGGCAGCAGCTCCGGACTTACCGGTGTATCGATAATATCGAGCAATGTGGTACGGGTTGCCTCATCGGCGCGATCATCGGCATAATATTTTACAAGATATCTCACCAGGGTCTTGGGCACACCGGCATTTACCCCGTACATCGACATATGGTCGCCATTGTAGGTCGCCCATCCCAATGCGAGCTCAGAGAGGTCTCCCGTACCTAATACAATACCACCCGTCTGATTAGCGATATCCATCAGCAACAACGTGCGCTGGCGTGCCTGTGAGTTTTCGTAAGTCACGTCATGCACCTCAGGATCATGACCGATATCCTTGAAATGCTGCTCTACGGCCGGCACAATAGATATTTCACGGATCGTGACACCGAGCTGCTCCATCAGCTTTACTGCATTACCATGGGTACGCCCTGTCGTACCGAATCCTGGCATAGTGACACCGGTGATACCCTTACGATCGAGTCCGAGCCTGTCAAAAGCACCTACCGCCACGAGCAGAGCGAGTGTGGAGTCGAGTCCGCCGGAGATGCCGACGACCAGACTGCGGCAATGAATGAAATCGAGACGCCTGGCGAGTCCTGCAATCTGAATATTCAGGATCTCATCACAGCGCTCGGCCACAGCCTCATCTGTTGGCGGTACGAACGGATGCGCCGCTATCTCACGCATCAAATCTTCAGGGTGGTGTCCGGTAGCCCCGGCATCGGTTACTTCATAATGCACCCCTCCGCTGCGGCGTGCGCAGTCGCTGAAGGTGCCGTAGTGCATACGGTCATGCCTCAGGGCGGCAATATCTATATCACACATCACAATCTGATTACCGCTCTGCCATCGCTTATTGGAGGCAAGTATCATGCCGTTTTCGGCAATTATGGCTTTACCGTCAAAAACAAGATCGGTGCTCGACTCGCCATATCCTGCCGATGAATATATGTATCCGCACAGACAGCGGGCCGATTGCTGCACGATCAGCGACCGCAGATAGCTGTATTTACCGATGAGGTCATCAGACGCCGAGAGATTCACTATCACATCTGCTCCGGACATTGCCGCACGTGCTCCAGGTGGCTCGGGAGCCCACAGATCCTCGCATATCTCAAAACCGATCTTCACTCCGTCTAATGATACAATACGGTGTGGATCCACCAATACCTCCGTCTCCCCGATGTATCCGGATACGGCTGTCGCGGGTGCGCCGCTCCACCATCGTTTCTCATAAAACTCATTGTAATTCGGAAGATACGTTTTCGGTACCACGGCGATAATCTCACCGCCGCGTATGGCAATAGCACAATTATATAGCGTGGTATCGCTCTCGACCGGAGCACCAACCACTATCATGCAGCTGAACGCATAGCGCGACTCGTTGACAAGACGCGCCACGCCACGAGCCGAATCATCCAGCAACTGACGGTTATGAAACAGATCACCACATGTATAGGCCGTGACACACATCTCGGGAAACACAGCCACACTGCAGCCCTTGCTGTCGGCCTCTATGGCAAGACTGATAATATTATCGACATTGGCGGCACAACCGGCCACCGATACTTGCGGCACACAAGAGGCCACACGCAGATATCCTTCGTTCATTCCTACAGTCAATTTCGGTTTTGACTGCAAAGATAAGAAATTTCGGCGATTATCATTTTCTTTTTGGATGGCATCATTCACAAATTCAATATAAATCCGGGGTTTTCTTGAAATAATTGCGTAACTTTGGCCTCTGAAAACACAATACACTCAATAATCAACATGAAAGTAGGAATAATTCAGCAGCGTAATTCAGCAAATATTGAAGATAATCGCAACAGACTCAAAGAAAAGATACGTAAGCTTGCCGCCGATGGCGCCAGACTTATCGTAAATCAGGAGCTGCACGACTCACTCTATTTTTGCCAGACTGAAAATGTTGATCTTTGCTCGCTCGCTGTACCGGTGCCCGGCCCGGTCACGGATTTTTATTCCTCAGTGGCACGCGAGTGTGGTTTGGTGTTGGTGACATCGCTATTCGAGCGCCGCGCACCGGGTCTATATCACAATACGGCGGTAATATTTGACACCGACGGCTCAATCGCGGGCAAATACCGCAAGATGCACATCCCCGATGATCCGGCCTATTATGAAAAGTTTTATTTCACACCCGGTGACTTGGGCTTCACTCCTATCGACACATCGGTCGGACGTCTCGGTGTGCTTGTGTGCTGGG
>CAZBWZ010000136.1:0-5898 GCA_964495725.1 uncultured Bacteroides sp. | reverse complement strand
GTGGCGTTTTACGATTTTTGAGCCTTTTCAGCCTCCATTTTGACCCATAGGTCAATAAAAATGACCCCGTCGGCCAAAACTTCTCAAGGGGTCAACTGGAAAATTTTAAGGGGTCAAGCAAACTTTAGTCTCAGGGGGCATCCGCGCTTTGGTTTTCCATTGACGAACAGCTCGACCGTTGTTGTGTCTGTAACGTTACTCATAATTTTGTAGAGAGAAATCTCCACAAAGTTATATTGGCAGCAGCAGCCTATAAAAGACGAAACAGCCACAGCATGGGCATGCCGGGGCTGTTTCATATTCAGTGTACAAATTAATTTCCTACTTTTTGGGGACTCGACCTCCCATCCAAGGCAGACCGTATGGCTTACGATTTGATGAGCGATACCTGCTCCGCCTACGAGGCTTCGGCTTAAAATTATACTTGTCAGGTACGAACATCAATAGCACGAATGAAATAGAAAATACTATAAGAACGACTTTAAACATACTGTTCGGTTTTCGGCAGGTGATACAAGTTTATCAGAATCGAAGGATAATGTTTGTTTCACAAATTTACGAAGATTTCAGTAATCATCATGACGAATCGAGGAATTTATGATTAAACTCCTTACGTCATATCCTGATTTTCAGAACCAATCCCCATACCTGCATAAGTGTCAGAGAGGCGACACTGTGGTAGATACGTTGCAATAAATATCTAATATACTATAGTTTATACCACAATATCGCATCTCCGACGCTCACTCGATTGTGCCTGATCTTTACCCCATGTTATGCTTTCGCTCCACATGGGGTCACCCACAACCCGCCTATTCGAGGCTCCCGCTGCTCAATGAGCGTCTAACATAAAGGTTTCGTTTATGATATTGGCTACGGCAATCACATCTTCTTCGGGCAGGGTGTGATGAATGCCAACAAAAAAGGTCGAATCGGCCATTTCCTTTGCATTTTCCTGATCATCAGCAGCCGGCAATTCAAAGAATGCTGGTTGGGTGCAAGTCGCGCCCCCCATAAGGGTGCGTATCTCAACGCCCTTGGGCGATAATAGCTCCCATGCCTGACGGACATTCATCCCATTTTTAATCCGGATTGGGAATACAAACTTTGAGTCATCATACGCCTCATGTTTCCATACCTGAAGGTTGGGATTATCTTTCAATCGGCTGTAAAGTAATAGATAATTCGTGATTCGTTGGCTTTCTATTGTTGCCCAATTACGTAACTGCCATCTTCCGAAACAAGCGTTCAGCTCTGAGATTTCTACATTTACGCCTATTCTCTCATAGGTAAACTGATGGGCGGGGCCATCGGGATTGTGGCATAAAGATTCATCAATATGACACTTACAGGCCCGGCCCCAGTGCGCGATACTGTCGCATATGATATAATCGTTGATATCATTGCATATTATAGCCCCGCCTCCGTATGAAGACAGATGATGAGGATGGTAAAATGATAATGTCGTTATATCACCCGACAGATAGTAGCGAAAATCAGTATCTACGTGGAGATGTCGAACACTGAACGTTTCACATGCATCTTGCAGAACGAAACTGCCATGTGCCTTGGCATATTGGCAAATTGACTTTACATCGCATTCAAAACCAAGGAAATGGGTTATTGCGAATACCGATGCGACAGGCTCGACGGATTTGAGCTTTTCAATATCAATACTGAATCCGCCCTTCTCCACGTCAACAAGTATTACATCAGAACCGGCAAGATGAAGCGAACTGATAGTGGTGGGGAATGTAAATGCAGATGCTATGGCGGTAAGGGGTTTTCCGGCAACACGGCATTTTTCAGCCAATGCAAGTGCGGCAACGAGGTTGGCTGAAGAACCGCTATTTGTCAATGTAAGATACTTACTGCCCAAAAGCTCATTCAGTTCATCAGCAAACAGGCGTATATTGCGACGCGGTTGGTGTACCTCGGCTTCAAGAAACTCTCCAAAACCTTTTATGGAAATATTTCCGGTACAAGTATGGGGCACAAAACGAAGCGATGAAAGTTGAGGTCGGCGGTTTTTGATGGAATGGTTTGATAATACGCGAGTTAGGAGGATGTGGGAAGGATGGCAGGAAAAAACGAAGCGTTTACATTGGTTGAATTTTGGTTTACATTTCGGGGGTGATGGGTTTACATGAGGGTGACATCGGGTGTATGATCGCGGATCGTGGGTTTACATCACCGGTTAAGGAGGTGGGATGGGTGAACGGCATCGGCTTCGTGCCGATTTTTTTGTGACTGATTGCTAAAATATTTTATTCAAAAGGTTGCAAATAGCGGTTATATGTGTATATTTGTGGAAAATTCAGAGTATGAGGAAGACTAAATGCATCATTGTTCATCTTATAGGGAGGCGGAGGACGCTTGCTTTTGGCTCCATAGCAGCCATTTTTCACCATCTTACGCCGGAAGACGTGGGTTGTGGGTATGATTATTTGCGCCGTGCCGGGTTGAGTGGTGGTGGCACGGTGGTGACGAAACGCGCAATAATACAGCAAACTACGCTTCTCACAGCCCCTCGTGGAGCCGTAGATGGTGTAGATGGTAGAATGGGCTAAGGATAGCGTCAGAACGACAATATAATGACGCCAGAAGAGTCTTCTGTCAGGGGAGTGTGATCGCTCCCCTATTTTTGTGTTCGACCACACAATTTTTTCATTAGATATTCAATTAGGTATTCAGTTTAGATATTCATTTTTGAATGTTTAGATATTCACATTTGGGGTATTTGAGGGGGTAGACAGAGAGGGGGTAAAATACCGATTTTTTTAGATAGACCCCCGATTTCGACATTTCACATCGAAGAAAAAATCACAGTTTTCAAGCCCACACCTTATTAAAAAAGCGTATTTCAGAGAATTATCTCTTGTTTATTATCTATTTCAGGGGGGACTACCTGAAAATGGGAGTCATAGGGGGGTGTTTTGAGGGTACGTCACGTATTATTTGGTTTCTCACGGTAAAGTGAGGCTATTCGGCATGTATGACACCGACCACACGTGCTATTCCCCTGATATCCATTTTGGGAATATCAAAAGGATCATATTCTTGATTATCGGATACTGCAAGGTAGCTGTCTTTTTCACTGCTTTTTTTGAGTCGCTTTACAATCATGCCCTGCTCTTCGGAGGAAATCAGATATGTTTTGTTCCATTGGATGAACTGAGGGTTACGGATGATCGAACATGCTACGATATCGCCGGGGAAAATCCGGGGCATCATGGAGTCGCCGACCACCTCAATCAGGAAATCAACATTAAGATTGCGGAACTTGGGGATGACATAATAAGCCTCTATGTCACGCTCCTGAATAGAAAAATCCTTACCGGCGAATCCACCCACCGCCTGGACCGAGACAAGCGGTATGCCTTTTGGCTCAGAAACGGGAATTATCAATTCCTCAAAAGGATTTGAGTTGTGTTTACGGGAGGCTTCAGAAAAAACAGGATGCTGATTGATATTTGTGATATTTTTCGTATTATCATTGTCGATTATCATATCGCCATCCCCAAGAAGAAGCCATTGAGGTGAAAAATGTGGATATTTTTCACATATAAGAGCTAACCACTTAGATTGAACATCCGTTCCATTCTTAATTGCCTTAGACAGAACGCCCCTACTTGCCCCAATTTCTCGTTCTATGGCTGGAATACTTATGCCCTCATGCTCGGCCAGCAGTTTTATTCTTGATAAAATTTTACACATTATGCGAAAATAATAACATTAAAATTTTGATATGCGAAAATTATCGCTTAACTTTGCAGCACATTCAGTAATGAACGAGCGGCCAAAGATACGAAAAAGCCGTGATATTAACAAATTTTAGATTATGAGCGAGATAAAAGAAGGGGTGACTTACAGGATCAGAATACATGATTTCCACACCCTACAAGATGGATGTCGGACGCTTGATCTGGGAGCGGAGTACGGGACAAAGGAGGCGGCGGCATCAGCCGGATGGGCGATAACAGAGGCTTTCGCCCGGATTCACGGTCTCGGCTGCGAGAATCAGGGCGATCAGTATATGGTCTTCTATACCGATGGGGAGAATATGGGGGCCGGAGCCTTGACCATCGAGGTTTACGACTCCAATGGAAAGCCTGTGGAATTATAAGGGTCAGACCCAAGAGAGGGCGATCCTCCGGCAAGAGGGCCGGTAAAAGCCGAAAGGCAAGACATGTGAACCTCCGGCGTTGCCAAATGCGCCGGAGAATTCGGGAGGATAGTTCAGTTGGTAGAACAAACGGCGGTAACCAATCCGACTGTATCGTCCTCGGTTCGAGTCCGAGTCCTCCCACAAATATTGAGAAAAATGAAACAGCAATCAGAGAAAAGAACAGAGGCGGCGGTGAGGATACTGCTGCAGACCTTGACCAGGAACCGGCAGGATGCCGGTGTCATACTTGATGAGTTTGAGGCCACCCATGATGACTATGAGCTGTCGCAGTCGAGGCATTACCACGCGCTCGGGGCAGCGCACTACTATATGGGAAAGGCGATAGACAAGATAAATAACGAAATAAACAAGTGAGATTATGAGCAAATATTCCAAGGACATTGATACAGTCCCCTGTACCGCTCCGGCAGGAGGTGCACCCATACGGGACTTCCAAGTTGAACATCGGCAAAGAGTGATTGAATGGCTTTCACAAAAGCCTTTTGGGGCATTAGTGAATGCTCTGAGAAATGGAACCAGACAAGATCAGCTAAAGTGTATGCGCCAAGTTGAGAGTTGGCTTCAAATATGTCATCCGGCAAACATATTCGGTCGATACACACGCAAGAGATTTCTTGAAGAGATGCAATCGCTTTTAAGGCTGTTTGGACTTTCTCTCGGCTCCGACTTTCTGAGAGAGTATCAAAGTAAGACACCAAGAAAGGTACTGATGTAGATGAATTCATAGATGGTTCAGTTTAGAATGGATTCGCAAAAATAACAAAATTATTTGAGACAGACAGATGAAGAGAGAGATAGTAGTAACCAAAGAAGACCGGGCGTTTTTGATGAAGGCGTTCGGGGTGACGAACCAGACACTGTACACGGCGCTGAATCTTGAAAAACCGGAGGTAGGCAAACGTGGCCGTATCCGCAGGACTGCTCTTATGAGAGGTGGAGAAATCATGGTGACACTGCGCGAGGTGGAGACAATCCATGATGCCGACGGTATGATGAAGCAAAGATTTCCCAACGGAGCCATGCTTGAGGTAAGCAAGCTCGACGGGAGCGCCCGGGTGATTTACAAAGGGAAGGAAATGGCATCGTTTGAAAATGTCACCATGGTGCAACTGTACTATATCCAGAACTTGGCTTATAATCTTGGCCGGGACACAGCATCAGTCATTAAATAAACCATCGGGATCCGAATATGGAATACTACGGCAACAGACTATGCATATCGATGCACGACCTTGTGGAGGGAGGAATCATGACCGTGCCCAACTACAAGCAGCTTGCCTCGCGGGGACGCTTCGAGGTGGCTCGCAAGGGCCGCGGACAGGGCTCCTATGCGCTGGTTGTCGTAGACAGTCTTCCGGACCGCTACCGGGCGAAGGTGGACGAGGTTTATCCCGGCGGGGCGCAGACGCGGCTTGAGGAATGGATCGTGAGCAATTATGAGGTGGATCAGTCAGCGACCGCCTTCTTCTTCTCAAAGGAGAAGTGCGGGATGGATCTTCCGGCAGAGAAGGCCAAGGAATATGTCACCAATGCCTCGGTGCTTAACACCTGCATCAAACTTTACGACCGAGCCTCCACCGCTCAGAAGCTCTTCGGTGGCAAATACGATTGGACGATGATGGCCTCGACCATCGAGACCCTCCGCAAACGATTTGGGCACACGCTTCCGGCCTCGACCCTGCGCTTCCGAAAGAAGGTGAACGACTACA
>CAZBWZ010000135.1:0-5905 GCA_964495725.1 uncultured Bacteroides sp. | reverse complement strand
CGAGGATGTGGTGCGCGACCGCTACGGCAACCTCTTCGACATGTATCAGATGATCAGCGACGACAACCCCTACGAGACCCCGATGCAGATCTTCCCCGCATCACACTACACCATGGGCGGTATCTGGGTGGACTACGAGCTGCAGACATCGGTCAAGGGCCTCTTCGCTATCGGCGAATGTAACTTCTCCGACCACGGTGCCAACCGTCTGGGCGCTTCTGCCCTGATGCAGGGTCTCGCCGACGGATACTTCGTGCTGCCCTACACCATGCAGAATTATCTGAGCGACCAGATCAAGGTGCCCCACTTCAAGACCGACGCTCCTGAATTCGACGAGGCCGAGAAGGCCGTGCGCGACCGCATCGCCCGCCTCATGGCCATAAAGGGCACAAAGAGCCCCGACGAGATACACAAGAGACTGGGTCACGTGATGTGGGAGCTCGTGGGCATGGGCCGCACACTGCAGAGCCTCTCCGAGGCCTTCGACAAGATCGAGGAGGTGCGCAACGAATTCTACACCGACCTGCGCATCGTGGGCCAGGCCGACGACCTCAACACCGAGCTTGAAAAGGCCCTGCGTCTCGAAGACTTCCTGGTGATCGCCAAGATGATGACCATCGACGCACTCAACCGCAACGAGAGCTGCGGCGCCCACTTCCGCGAGGAATACCAGACCGAAGACGGCGAGGCCAAGCGTAACGACAAGGATTACATGTATGTGGCATGCTGGAAATACACAGGCGACAACGAGAAGCCTATCCTGCTGAAAGAGGCCCTCAACTATGAGGCCATCCACGTGCAGACCCGCAACTATAAATCGTAAATTCTAACCACACTTCAATCATGGAACATAATATAAGCGTTAATCTCAAAATCTGGCGCCAGCGTGGCCCCAAAGAGAAGGGTGGCTTTCAGAATTACCACCTCGACAACGTATCGACCGGCACCAGCTTCCTTGAAATGCTCGACATGCTCAACCAGCAGCTCGTGGAGCAGGGCGAAGAGCCTGTAGTGTTTGACAACGACTGCCGCGAGGGCATCTGCGGCATGTGCTCGCTCTATATCAACGGACACCCCCACGGCCCCGTGCAGGGGATCACCACATGCCAGCTGCACATGCGCAAATTCAATGACGGCGACACCATCACCATCGAGCCCTGGCGCTCGGCCGCTTTCCCCGTGATACGCGACCTGATGGTCAACCGCAACGCCTTCGACCAGATACAGCAGGCCGGCGGCTATGTGTCGTTCAACTGCGGCGGCGCACCCGACGCCAACTCCACACCCATCTCAAAGGAGGTGGCCGACGAGGCCATGGACTCGGCCACATGTATCGGCTGCGGAGCCTGCGTGGCCGCCTGCAAGAACGGCTCGGCCATGCTCTTCGTATCAGCCAAGGTGAGCCAGTTTGCCCTCCTGCCCCAGGGCAAGGTGGAGCGCAAGCGCCGCGCCCGCGCGATGGTGCGCAAGATGGACGAGCTCGGATTCGGCAACTGCACCAACACCGGCGCATGCGAGGCCGAGTGCCCCAAGAGTATCTCAATCAGCAATATCGCACGCCTCAACCGCGAGTTTATCAGCGCCAAGTGCTCTGAATGATATTAATACTCAGCAATATCCCCGGCGGGGCCGTAATCGCGGCCCCGCTTTTTTACATTTTTTTAGGGGATAATGTTTGCCGATTCAAAAAATCAGCGTAAATTTACACCACAAACCACTAATCAAGATTTATCATGCTTAGTAAAACATTAGAACAGGCTCTTAATGAGCAGATCAATGCCGAATTCTGGTCAGGCTACCTATATCTGGCCATGGCTTGCAATTTCGAGGCCGCCGGTCGCCCGGGCATCGCCAACTGGTTCAGGATACAGTTTCAGGAAGAGCAGGCCCACGCCCAGATATTCATCAATTATGTCAACTCACGCGGCGGTCGCGTGGTGCTGAAGCCTATAGCCGAAGTGCCCGAGACATGGGATTCAGCTCTCGAAGCGTTCAAGGATACCCTGGCTCACGAGCAGAAAGTAACAGCAATGGTAAACAACCTCTACGCCCTGGCCGAGGCCGAGCACGACTACGCCACACGCGACAAGCTCAACTGGTTTGTGGGCGAGCAGGTAGAGGAAGAGGAGACCGCCCAGCAGCTCATCGATAAATTCACCCTCATCGGCAACGACGGCATGGGCCAGTATATGCTCGACCAGGAGCTCGCCGCCCGCGTATACAACGAGCCGGCACCCCTCGCCGCCAAATGATAAAGGACATCTGACAATCCTATATAAGGTATAAGGCGATCACCTCGTGGCGGTCGCCTTTTGTCTCATTTTTTACTGAAATGACATACAAGATCAATGCTATGCTCCTTGCCGCGGCCATCGCACTGGCAGGATGCAACGAGACCAAAAACGCGGCTACCGGCGATGACGACTATGTACCCGCCGACTCTGTATCCACCACAATGACACTGACCAACGACTCGGTGCTTGTGGCCGACCGCCCGCTCAACGAGGTGAAAGGCCCGGTGTCGATGATCGTGACCCACGGCCCCAACGGCACCGACACCATCCGCCTCGACGAGATAGGATACTGCGTGGGGCCGATACTTGAGCTCGCCGACAATCTGTTTGAGAAGAAACCCGTGTGGGCCGACTTCGCGCGCAAAGGCGAGACCACCTACCCCGACACCATGAACTCCATGACAGTGGAGCGTGACCTCAGGGGCCTCATCCAGGGCTTCAGGGTGGGTGACATAATCGAATACACCTACACCTGGGATGGCGACCGCCTCACCGGCTATGAGATCGCCGACCGCAGCGGCAGCATACCGCATGTAGAGAAGGGTGTGTACAAATACGGCAGCGACGGCCTCACCAGCGAGTATACCGCGGTGCTCGCCACCGGCAAGGACAATGTGGAGCCGTATACCGAGGTGTACTCCGACTACAAGCTCGACTCGCTGGGCAACTGGGTGGCACGCACAGCCACCGTGGGCAAACAGTCGTTTGCCATCACACGAGAGATATTCTACCGCTGACCCTTACGTCAATAACATCACAAGAAATCACTATAATATTATGATCAAACGACTTACCTGCGTCGCCGCTGTCTCGGTCTCGGTCATCGCATCGCTGGCTTGCACCAGCCTGATAGCCACACCCGGAGCCACCACCGACAGTAGCTCCATCGTGACATACGCGGCCGACAGCCACACCCTATACGGCGAGCTATACCACCAGCCGGCCGCCGACCACGCGCCCGGAGACATGCGCAAGGTCTATGACTGGGATTCGGGCAAATACCTCGGTGAGATACCCGAGGTGGCCCACACCTACCGCACAATCGGAAACATGAACGAACACGGCCTCACCATAAGCGAGAGCACATGGGGCGGACGCGAGGAGCTGGCAGGCTCTGGCATGATCGACTACGGATCGCTGATATATATCACTCTGCAGAGGGCGAAGACCGCCCGCGAGGCCATAGATATAATGACCGGCCTCGTGGATAAATACGGCTATGCATCAGAGGGCGAGTCCTTTTCGATCGGCGACCCCAACGAGGTGTGGATCATGGAGATGATCGGCAAAGGCAAGACCGACAAGGGAGCAGTGTGGGTGGCACGCCGCGTGCCCGACGGATATATCAGCGGCCACGCCAACCATTCGCGCATACACACCTTCCCGCTCAACGACAAGGAGACCCTCTATTCGCCCGATGTCATTGATTTCGCCCGCAGCCAGGGCTACTTCGACGGCAAGGACAAGGATTTTGATTTCTCCAAGACCTACGCCCTCTACGACCAGGGTGCGCTACGCGGCTGCGATGCCCGCGTATGGGCTTACTTCAACCGCTTCGCCGACGGCATGGACAAGTATTATCCCTGGGCATTCGAGGCCGAGGGCGAGATCATGCCGCTGTGGGTCAAGCCAGACCGCAAGATCAGCGCCAACGATATGAAATGGATGATGCGCGACCACTTCGAGGGCACACCTCTCGACATGACACAGGATATAGGCGCGGGAGCCTACGCCGTGCCCTACCGCTGGCGTCCGCTCACATACAAGGTGGATGGCAAGGAGTACACCCACGAGCGTGCCATCGCCACACAGCAGACGGGATTCTCGTTCGTGTCGTCGATGAACGACAGCCGTCCGGAGGCCATGAAGGGTATCCTGTGGTTTGGTGTCGATGATGCCAATACGTGCGCCTACGTGCCGGTATTCAACAGCACCTCCGCCGTGCCCCACCAGCTGGCCGAGGGCAACGGCGACCTCTACACCCTGTCATGGGACGCTATGTTCTGGGTCAACAACTACGTGGCCAACCAGGCCTACAACCGCTACTCGCAGATGATACCTGATATACGCCGGGTGCAGAAGGGCCTCGAAGACAATATGGAGCAGGCAGTGGCCGACGCCACCGTGGCTACGGCAGCCCTCGATGATGCCGCCGCCGCGCGTATGCTGCAGGGGCTTACCGACTACTGGAGCGCCAAGGTGACAGCTGACTACAAGGATCTGGGCGACTATCTGCTGGTGAAATATATCGACGGTAACGTGAAGAAGGAGAAGGACGGCAAGTTTGAGCGCACCCCCGAGGGCACTCCAGTATATCCTGATTTCCCGGGATATGACGAGCGCTACTACCGCTCCATCGTCAACGAGAAAGGTGATCATTTCCTGGTGAAGCCCATTGATTTTCAGAATAAGAAATGAGGCCGCTGCTATCTGTTGTGATTATACTGTCGGTGTTGCTGTCGGGATGCAAGGGTGACAAGCCTTTCAAGCTCACGGGCGAGCTCACCGACGGGGCAACCACCAACCTGTATGTGAAATATTACGGCAACAATGCGCTCAACACGCTCATCACCGCCGCCCGCGACGGCAAGTTTGAGGCGAAGGGCATCGCCGCCGAGCCCACGGTGGCGCGCATCCTGGACAAGGACAACAGGTTGCTTGCGCTGGTGTATGTCAAGAGCGGTGATGAGATAGTCCTCACCATCGACCCCAACAGCCTGGCCTCCACTAAGGTCACCGGCAATGAGGTCAACGACGCGCTCACCGCCTTCTTCGGCGCCAACGCCAAGGTAATCGACGGTGGCGACAACGAGACCATCAATAAGATCATCGCCGGATACGTAAAGGCCCATCCGGCCGATCCTGCTTCGGCCGTGCTGCTTGGCTTTGTCTACGATGCGTCGCTCGATCCGTCTGAGACCGCCTCGCTGGTATACGCGCTCGCTCCCGAGGCACAGCTGCCGTTTGTCGTGGGCCAGCTATCCGTGCAGACGCGGCAGTTTGCGAGCGATCAGGCGCTCGGCAAGGTGGCCGATTTCAGGTATCTCAAAGCCGGCGCTGACTCGGCGCTGACATTCAGCGCATCTGACAAGACCGCCTCGCTCATAGTCTTCTCCGATGACCGCAGCGAGCGTGCCGATTCAGTGGTGCCGCAGCTCAAGGATATATACAAGGCCTCAGGCAGCGAAAAGCTCCAGATCATGGACGTGATCATCATCAACGACACTACGGCGATGAAAGGCCTCACAAGACGCGACAGTGTGAGCTGGACACAGGCGTGGACACCGGGCGGTCTGCTCTCCGATCAGCTCTCGCCGCTTGGTGTTCCGGCCCTCCCCTACTACATCGTGACGGATGCCACGGGCCGTCAGGTATACCGAGGCCGGTCGGTAGCCGCAGCCGGGAAGGCCGTAGAGGAGCTTACGCGATAGATTTTTGTAAAAAAAATTTGTGATTGGCAAAATTGTTTGTAATTTTGCAGTGTCTGCTCGAATGGTGGAATGGTAGACACGAGGGACTTAAAATCCCTTGGCCATTGCGGCTGTGCGGGTTCGAGTCCCGCTTCGAGCACAGAAGGCTGCGCTATCGCGCAGCCTTTCTTGTGTCCGGCC
>CAZBWZ010000134.1:0-5989 GCA_964495725.1 uncultured Bacteroides sp. | reverse complement strand
ACAGCAAGCGCATCATCCTCTCACACAGCCGCATCTTCGAGGATGTAGCACGTGCCGAGAAGTCAGCCGAGCGCAAACAGCGTACACGCCAGACCAAGCGTGCCGAGGAGCCCGCAACAGTGACACCCCAGATCGAGAAGACCACTCTCGGCGACCTGGAGGCACTCGCAGCTCTCCGCGACAAGCTCGCCGGCAAGTAATTCCAACCGTTTGCCAAGATATGAGGCCGACACCCACGGGTGCCGGCCTTTTTTGTCATCAGCCCAAATGCAGTCATGAGACGGGGCGCCGGTAAAATTTTTTTTGCAGGATAAAAATTTTTGGCGGTAAATGTAACAAATGATTATAAATTAAATATAAATTACTAAATTTGTGGCAAATTTGTGAGCCGGGACACGCAGTCATTGCAATCAATTCAGCCCGGTGATATATACATGAGACAATGAACAGACTTAACCGAACCATCATTGCCGGGCTTGCGACGCTCTTTGCCACTGTAGCAGTGGACGCGACAGCCGCTACCGGAGCAGAAGACCCGACTCCTGCGTCTACGGAAAATTCACAGAAGCCCATCAGGAAATATTACATGCAGGTGTGCTGCTCACATTCTGCGGTCAACGGCAAGGTGAGTGTCGATGTCAATCTCGGACGCATGTTGCCGTCGATACTCGGTATTCCGGAATCCGACCTGCGTCAGGCCACATCATCGCGCAGCTTTCCTACGGAGATGGATGCCGTCAACTTCTACGCCATGAAGGGCTGGACCCTCGTCGACAGCTACACCGTGACCCAGGGCAGGGCCACATCGGTATGCTACGTGATGATGTTTGAGACAGACAATCCTTCGGAGGTGGGCGTATCGATACTCACACACTGAGCCACCGAAGATAAGATGCAAACAATTAATGCTTAACTAAATATATTTACTTATGAAGAGACTTTTACTTCTTGCCGCAGGCGCAATGTTGGTATCGTCTGCAGCTATGGCCGAAGAAACTACGGTGTCTCCCACCGTATACCCCGGCTATATGCTTACAGCTCTGTCGGCCAACGGTGAGTGGACAGTAAGTGTGGATCCCTATACCTACACGCTGACCATCGTCAATATCAAGACCGGCGAGACATACGAGTTTGGTGACGAATCCGGCATGGAGATCTACGACGGCGGTATGACCCGTTTCGTAAGCAACAATGGCATCGTGGTAGGTGTGGCCAACGAGAGCTTGGGCGTGTACTTTGAAAACGGCCAGATGAATCCCCTGCCTTCAAGAGACACCGATTTCGCCATGTATCCCAACACCATCACTCCTGATGGCAATGTGATCGGCGGTAGCGTGTCACGTATGGCCCTCACTCTCGATGAGGTATCAGACGTGATGACCGTGCCCGTGGTATGGTATCGCAACGCAACCGGCGGCTATGACAACTATGTGGAGCTGCCTTATCCCAAGACTGACTGGACAGGCCGTGTGCCCCAGTATGTGCAGATCGACGACATATCTGCCGACGGCAAGGTATGCGCAGGCTGCCTCACCGACTATGCCGGTATGGCCCAGATGCCCATCATCTTCACACAGAAAGACAACGGCGAGTGGGAATACACTCTGGTACATCCCGAGCTTCTCAATCCCGAAGGTGTGGAGTTCCCCAAATATCCGGGCGAAGCTCCCGAAATGCCGAATCCCACCGATTGGATGAGTGCTGAGAACGTGGACAAATACAATCAGGCTCTCGCAGACTATGCCAACCGCCCCTATCCTCAGATGCAGGACTACATGACTGTCGATGAGCTCGCCGCATATCAGGCAACTATGGATATCTACAACTCCGATCCCTGGTCGAATCCTTATCCCTTCATGAGCGATTACATGACCGAGGAAGAGGTAGCCGCCTACAACGTTGCCGTAACCGAGTATTACAGCGCTCCGCAGCCCAATCCCGCCGATTTCATGTCTGCCAACCAGATTACCATGTACAACATGGCTGTAGACAGATATAACACTGCCATGACAAAGTGGAGCGAGGAGTACGCTGCATTTGACGAGGCTCTGCAGGAAGTGCTCGGTAATCCCGAAATACCTTCGTTCATGATGAACTCGGCCATCATCTCGCCCAACGGCAAGTATCTTGGCTACACCGCCAACAGGTATGTCGAGGATCCCAACTCATGGTTTGGTTTCTCTACAGTAGCCGTGCCTTACGTATTTGACCTTGAGACAGGCGAATATGTAGTGATGGACAAGGGTCAGGACAATGTGCTGGCCGTACAGCTCACTGACGAAGGCTGGATGCTGGGCGCGGCTCCCGCAGGCAGCTATACCCGTCAGGCTTACCTCGCTAAAGGTCTCGGCGCAAGCTTTGAGCAACTCATCGACGTGGTGCAGGAGTACGATCCCGAGGTATACAGCTGGATGAAGGATAACATGACCCACCTTGTGGAGGATGTTGACTATGTATACGACGATACTACCGGCGACTATGAGCCAGTGGTGACCGTGAGAGAGGAAGTAGCCGAGGGCACAACTTACGCAAGCACTGACTTAAAGGTATTCGCAGGCTGGGCAATCAACAACTGGGATATGATGGATGAGAACTACGTATACTCATACGTATACGGTGTCGACCACATCTTCGACGGTGTTAAGGTTGTCGAGGCCAAGAATCTTGACTTCGGTGTCAACGCCCAGCTAGGCGGTACAATCAATGTGATCGGTGACGTGACCAATGTCACTGTATATGATGTCACAGGCCGCAAGGTATTCTCAGCTGACGCTCCCGCCGGCCAGATCGCCACAGGTCTCACCAACGGCACCTACGTAGTTACCGCTCAGGCTGCCGACGGCAAGATGATCACAAAGAAAGTAGCTTTCTGATAAATCAGTGATATTTTCATAACATTCACAACCTATACGGGTTGACTGCATGAGCCGCAGCTGCGGGGAAGCGGTCAACCCGTAACTTACAAAGAGCTGGAGTATATGCGTGTAGTGATACAAAGGGTGACCGGAGCGACAGTGAGCATCTCGGGCAGCGTACACAGCAGTATCGGCCGCGGACTTATGGTGCTGGTGGGTGTGGAGACGGGCGACACGGCTGATGATGTCGAGTGGCTCGCGGCCAAGACTGCCGGTCTGCGTATCTTTGATGACGCCGACGGCGTGATGAACCTGTCGGCTCTCGACACCGGTGCCGAGATAATGGCCGTAAGCCAGTTTACACTGACGGCCTCGACCCGCAAGGGCAATCGCCCGTCGTATATCCGTGCCGCCCGTCACGAGACGGCGGTGCCACTCTATAAGGCATATTGTGATGCGATGGAGCGGCTGACCGGTCGCGCACCCGCCACCGGTGTATTCGGTGCCGACATGCAGGTGTCGCTGGTCAATGATGGCCCTGTTACGATAATCATCGATTCACGCCTCAGAGAATGATTCTGAATCAGATTATAAGCACAGCGGAAATATAAGAATATAACCTAAATAAAATTTATTACCTGATGAAAAAGTTAAAATATTCAGTGATGGCGCTTGTGGCGTTGCTGTGCTCCTTTGTCGGAGCCGAACCCCAGCACAAGACCACCATATTCATGATCGGAGACTCCACCATGGCCAACAAGCCACTGGGCGGCGACAATCCGGAAAGAGGATGGGGACAGATGTTGCCCGGATTCCTCAGCGAGGACATTGTGGTGGACAATCATGCCATGAACGGCCGCTCAAGCCTCAGCTTCATCAACGAGGGCCGATGGGACAAGGTGCTGGAGCGCATACAGCCCGGCGACTATGTGTTCATCCAGTTCGGTCACAATGACGAGAAGCCCGGCGAGAAGCGTCACACCGATCCGGGTTCGACTTTTGACGACAACCTGCGCAGATTCTGCAAGGAGACAATGAGCAAGGGAGGCACGCCGGTGCTCTTCAATTCGATCGTGCGCCGCAACTTCGGCACAGCCGACAGCACAGCCCTTGCCGCTGCAGTGAATCAGGATGATGCCTTCTACAACAATCCCGACGCCACTACGGCAGGCACACCGGCTGCTGACGGCAAGACATCGGCCCGTCTGGTCGACACCCACGGCGCTTACCTCGACTCACCACGTAATGTGGCAGCCGAGTTAGGTGTGCCGTTTGTAGACATGAACAAGATCACCAAGGATCTTATCGAGGGCATGGGGCCCGAGGACTCGAAGTCGCTATTTGTGTGGGTAGCTCCCAATACCGTGGCCGCTATCCCCAAGGGTAGGGAGGATAACACCCACCTCAATGTATATGGTGCGCGTCTTATCGCCGGACTCACGATGGATGCCATCGCCGAGGCCGTGCCGGCTCTCAAGCCCTACGTGCGCCATTATGATTATGTGGTGGCCCAGGACGGCAGCGGTGACTTCTTGACCGTGCAGGAGGCGATCGACGCCGTGCCCAACTTCCGCAAGCACGTGCGCACCACTATCCTGGTGCGTCCCGGCGATTACAAGGAGACTGTGATCGTGCCCGAGTGCAAGATCAATATCTCGCTCATAGGCCAGACCGGCGCAAAAATCACCAACGACGGATACGCCAAGAAACTCAATTCATTGGGATCGGAAATGGGTACGTCAGGCTCTGCTACCTGCTATATCTACGCCCCCGATTTCTATGCCGAGAATATGACATTCGAGAATTCTGCCGGACGTGTGGGTCAGGCCGTGGCTTGCTTTGTGAGCGGCGACCGCGCGTTCTTCAAGAATTGCAACTTCCTCGGCAACCAGGACACCCTGTATACCTACAGCAAGGGTGACAGACAGTATTACGAGGACTGCTATATCGAAGGTACGGTCGATTTCATCTTCGGATGGTCTACCGCTGTATTCAACCGCTGCCATATACACAACAAAGGCAACGGATATGTCACAGCGCCATCTACTGACCAGGGTCAGAAATACGGCTATGTATTCTACGATTGTAACCTCACGGCTGATGATGATGTGACTAAGGTGTATCTCTCGCGCCCGTGGCGTCCGTATGCACAGGCTGTGTTCATCAATTGCGACCTGGGCAAACATATCGTCCCCGAGGGATGGAACGACTGGGGCAAGGAAAACGTCGAAAAGACTGTGACCTACGCCGAGTACGGCAGCAAAGGACCCGGTGCCAATCCCAAGGCCCGTGCCAAATTCTCACGCCAGCTGCCCGATACAAAGGGTTATGCCATCGAGGAGGTGCTCGCCGGTGATGACGGATGGAATCCGATTGCCAACGGCAATGCCACGATGAGTATAAAGCGTTGAGCCGCACATTGTGCAATGTGTAAGATTTTCATTAAAAAATCAGTCATTTTTTAAGCGAATTTATACAGAAATGTAACAAAATATCGCGATGTAACAATTGTGATAATCTGTAATATTTGATTAATTAATTAAAACACAGCTATTTAAATGTAAATAGCTGTGTTTTAACTTTCATTAACTATGTTACATTTTGGTGAGAAATTAATACAGACTAAATTTGCGGTGTAGAAGAATTGAAACACCTTCTGCTCCGACTGAAAAAACTGACTGAAACTTAAAAATCGCACTTAGGATTATGGAAACTGAAATGTTTGTAAACAAATTGCTCGCTCTGCAGCCCAACATGCTGAATTTTGCCCGTATGCTTACTAATAATGCTGAGAAAGCCCGTGATCTCGTGCAGGATACATCGTTGAAGGCTCTTGATCGTCAGGATCAATTTGTAGATTCCACCAATTTCAAGGGATGGGTGTTTACGATCATGCGTAACATCTTCATCAACGACTATCACAGGTCGATGCAGGAATGTGTAGTCAATGATACCACCGATAATCTCTACCACCTGAATCTCTCGCAGAATTCCGGTATCGAGGCTCCGGAGGACGCATTTGATTCAATAGAGATCACCACCCTTGTCAACACACTCCCCGCTGACCTCTACGAGCCGTTCATGATGTATGTTTCAGGATACAAGTATCAGGAAATAGCAGAGAAGCTCAATTC
>CAZBWZ010000133.1:0-6097 GCA_964495725.1 uncultured Bacteroides sp. | reverse complement strand
GATTTTTTCTATCTTCATAGCTTTACTTTGAGATGTTGTTGTTTTGCAGATAATGATTTATCCACACTTGATTTTGGGGGCAAAGTTAGTAATTATTTCTGACTTTATAAAAACTTGCAGCATTAATCTTTACAAATTTTGCACGGTCTGCGGCTCACTTCTTTCCGCCACCGGGAGTGCTGTCGCTCTTCTGCACATCATCATTGGTGATACCCTTGGTCTTTTTCACATAAGCCTGGAGCGATCCAAACCGGTAACTTATGCTAAAGTCAACTATAGAATTATACCTCTGTGTGGTAAGCGACATTCCTTCGATACCGGAGTTGAAGCTGCGGTTACGGTATTTCGCCCTGTAAGGGCCGAATGGATTACGTGCCGACAGCCTGAGGGTGAGCCTTTCTTCCTTGAGAAACGACTTCTGCAACGCCAGGGTGTGGTCAAACGACGACCAGCCGACAGAGTACATCTTGCTGTAGACACCGCCTAAATATCCACTCCAGTAACTGAGATTTACCGTACCTCTTAGCCCCCAGGGCAGACGCTGGTTGAGCTGAAGAAAAGCGTATCCGCTCCAGCCACCATTGGTGACGTAGTCCCCATCACCGACCGCTGGATTGCGGTAATGACGATACTGAGCAGAGCCGTTGAACATCACCTGAGTCTTCTCGCCGGCCATCCACTGCACATAGCCGCTGGCTGAGAACGAGCGGGTGCGTCCTACATTGCCGTAAGTAGAATACAGGATATTCCCGATCGTATACTGCACTGGCACGATACCGTCATTGCTCATGCCCACCGACGCTGTGAAATCGGCACTGACCTTTGGCCTGGTCAAAGAATAATTGAGGTTAAGGTTATTGGTGGTGGCACTTGCCAGATCGGGGTCGCCCATAGAGACATTCTGCGGCGAACTTACCACGGCCGGATTGAGATTATCGATATCAGGGCGTGAGATGCGCATCGAATACGACAGCTTAAGCTGATTAGCATCATTGATGCCATAACTCAAAGCCACATTAGGCACCACATTGTTAAAGTCACTGTGATATTTAGACCTGTCGCCTGTCAGATACTCGCCCCCCATACGAGAGAACTCATAACGGGCACCGGCACGGCCCGAGAATCTGCCGAACTTCACCCTGTAGTCGGCATAAGCGGCTCCTACGTTAGTGGTATGCTTGAAGTTGGTATTATTTTCATCCAGTCCGATATAAGCGATATCAGTGAGCGCGTGTGAATAGCGGTAGATATACTTTGCCCCGAGATCGAGCTTATGTGCCTCTCCGTAAGGTCGTGACCAGTCGAGCTGCACAGTGTGCTCAGAGGTGTTTGAGCGGGTGTTGTTGTCAATACCGTCATAAGCCACAGGCATATTGATGCCATCGAAATAATGGGAGCGCGTATGCTGATGCGAACGTCCGAGTTCAAGCATATAAGATAATGTGATGGTCTCTCCCTTCCGGGCCGTCGAGCGCTGATAGTTGGCGGCCATCGTATGATACTCATTTGCATAGCCGGGAATCTCAGTAAGTGTGCGGTAGCTGTAGACAGGCTGACCGTCAGATGTGGTCATAGCCGCGTCATCTGTAACCTTACTCGAATAATCATATCTGTTGCCTGAATATTCCACTGTGATCAGATTCAGCGTATCGAGCTCAAGACTGCTGTCGAATCCCCAGTAGAATCCCGTGATCTTTCCTTTGGACGAAGCTTCCTCGCGATATACATCTCCGGTAGTCAGATAGCGGTTTTCCGTATAAGTCTTCGACTCGGTGCCCTTCTTGGTGTGAAACACTCCAAGATAAGGTGATATCGTAAACTTATCGATCTGTGTGGTGAAGAACACACCTCCCTGTCGGGGACATGGCTCAAGCGAGCTCTCCGAGATGTTGGCTGTGCCTGAAATACCCTTCATCGACGTATTTTCCATTGTCACGATGTTAAGGATAGCACCTGTGCCCTCGGCATCCTCACGCGCGCCTGGATCGGTGATCACCTCTATCTTCTTGATCGTAGAGGCCGGTATGCTCTTGAAGAGCTCCTTGGCGTTCTTGGAATAAGAGGCATTTGGGCGACCGTTACGGTAAATCTTGTAATTTGACGATCCGTTGACAAGAATTGTGCCGTCGGGCTGCACCAATACCAAGGGCACCTTCTTCAGGATCTCGATGACCGGAGAGGTCTTCGACTCCTCATCGGCCTGCACATCGTAGCCTATGCGGTCGATCTCACGGCTCACCATAGGGCGCTGGGCCGTAACAGTCACCTCGGCAAGCTGATTGTCCGATGACACTAGTTCAATAGTGCCGAGGTCTACTTTCGCACCATCGACACTGAAGTCCAGGACCGCGGTGGCGGCCCCGGTGGCGCTGACCCTGAGCACATATTGTCCGTCGGCGAGATCCACGGCGAACGCGCCGTCCTCATCACTGAGAAATGACTTGACCGCCTTGACGGAATCGCCGGCGGCAAAGATGCGCAGGGTAGCGAAGGCCTCGGTCTCGTCAGCCTCGGTGTTATACACCAGACCCTTTACCTCGTAGGCCTGTGACAACATTGCCATCATCGCCATGACTAAACACACTGTAATCTTTTTCATCTTATATATTGTTACCTTATGAATTCTTATCCTTGGCCCACTCCTCATCGACACGGGAAATGTCTATCCCGAGCTGACGCATCTCGGCAAAGACTCGGGGCAATGTGTCAGCAAAAAAGCTGCGACGCAGGGCCTCTCGCACCAGCTCGGGTGCATCGTCACACAGATAATAACCTATGCCTCGCTGAGGCCGGATTATTCCCTCTGAAGCAAGCAGATCGAACGCACTTACCACTGTACGGGTATTGACAGATAGCCGTATCGACAGCTCCCTCACCGATGGAATCTTGTATCCGGGCTGCCAGTCGCCCGACAGGATGAACGAGTGGCAAAGGTCTACAATCTGGCGGAATATCGGTTTGTCTGTATTAAAATCCACCTATCTTCAATCTTTTATAAATCATTCGGTATACGATAATTATCGCTGTTACTCCCAGCACCAAGCACGACAACGATACAGTCGGGACAACCATCTCTGCTATCATTCCGGCGACATACTCAGTGTGGTCACTAGCGCTCGCGGCAGCCTGAAAGGTGCCGTCAGAATAATTATTGAAAACGGCAATAATTGCAGCAATGACAGCCGCACAACCGACTATGACAACGTAAATAACGTAGGAGATGACCAGATATAGCACGGAGCGAGATACGGTAGGACGCTTACTACCGACGATGCTCAGCAACACTATCCCGATCAAGGCGAAGTTGATGGGATAGGAACCTATCATAATCCACAGATAGCCAATGCCGTTAAAATAATTGCCGATAAGTGACAGCAGTGAGGAGAATAAATCCGGGTTAAAACACCACGCTAATCCGCATACCACATAATATGGCACGTTGACAAGGGCGAATACACCGAATACAAAGTACAGCACCAGCACGGTGAACTTCTCCGCTGCAGTAACAGGCAGCAATGCCGTGGTATGATGATAGTCATGCTTAATGAGCGCCACCGGAGCAAGAAACACCAGCAATCCCATGAGAGTTGTCGGCACATCGGCCAATACGAGTAGATCTGTCGACACCGACAGCACGAGGGTTCCGAACAGCGCTGCCACCAATGACAGCACCGGATACCATATAATCTGAAATCTGACGGCGGGATACATATAATGCCATAGCATCCCTACCCTTTTCCACGAAAATCTTTCCATTGTAGATATTATTGAATCCGGTTATTTACTACTTTCTTCCGGCCAGCATGCAATATAGCAACTCATAGTCGATATCGCTCTCTATGCCACCGGTATTCACAATGATATTGCGGAAACCATTGACTGATGGCTCACAATAGAGCGCCCCCTCAGCCGGACGCGGTGTGGTGATAAACGCCCATCTGCGCTCGATCTCACCTGCGGTCTCTGACATCACGATGCTGCAGTGATCCAGAAATATCACCCCGTCGAAGAGATTGCGCATCTCATGCACCGTATGTGTCGAGATCACAACGGTCTGCTCGTCCTCGATATTCTGAGCTATGAGCGTGTTGAGGATTTTCTTTGACCCCAGATCCATGCCGTTGGCCGGCTCATCGAGCAGCAGGACATCTACCCCGAGAGCCAGAGCGTAGGCCAGCTGGGCCTTCTTACGGGTGCCGAGAGACATAGAGCTTAGCTTCTCATCGCCCGTCATACCGAAGGCTTCAAGATTACGTCTCAGCCGCTCGGGCGAAAAACTACTGTAGAAAACCGCGTGACGGCGTACCATATCCGCGATACTGTCGAGAGGATACAGACAATCGTCAGACACGAAGAAAATCCGGCGCAATGTATCCAGGCTACGCCGTGATACATCCTCACCCTCGATATCACATACCCCCGGCTGAGGTTGCAGCATACCGGCCATCAGCCTCATGAGAGTCGTCTTGCCTGCTCCGTTGGGCCCGAGTAGCAGGTTGACGCCGGCTCTTATCGTAGCAGTAGCTCCCATAAGAGCCGGCGTGCCTTTCAGGTATGAAAAAGTTATGTCTTTTAATTCTATCATTATGTATGAATTTTGTTCACTTGTTACAGTGTGGAGGTGTTGTACATTACTACCACACCGCAAAGATACAACACTTTTTTTTATTAGCAAACAAAATCATACATTTTTTTCAAAATAAATCAAATTACCGATAATCCTTGACAAACAGGTCAATCAATATCCGAAGGTATGACGCAGTCCCACACGCACCTCCGGAGCCACCTTGCGCTCCTTATAGATGGTCGGAATCTCACTGCCATTGCCAGGATAGAACTCCACACCAGGCTCGACAAAGACGCCCCATGAATCATCCAACGAATACTCAAGTCCGACGCCACCACCCAGCGACACCTGCAGATCACATGTATTCAGGCTCTTCTCCACGGCAGCTCCGGCCGAGGCATAGACCCGTACACGCTCACCATCATACACGTCATAGTTGACCCGCACCGGCACACCTATATAATTATCCACATGGTTTTCCACTCCAATCCGGGAATACTCTATACCAGTCTCGATACTCAGACGGTCAGCCACCGGTATATCAACCGTGGCTCCGATGCCAAAGGGCATCCTGTAAGACGACCGTGCGGGAGATGCGGATGCATAAAGCCTGCCACTGACACCTTTCGTAGGATTCTTCACAACACTGACAGGAACAGTATCCCCTGATACAGCACCATCTACAGCAGCCGAAACCCGTATATTACCAGTGGTGGCATCATCACTACCCTCACCCACCACAACAATCCTCTCATAATACGAGAACTCACCATAGCCGTAGCCATCACCTCTCACATTCCCTCCATGATCATCATCCGCCACACACCGCTCCTCACAGGATTGGTCGGCAGGATAAGAATCCTGATCAGCCATCCCGTCATCAGCGATAAGCGGTTGTATGCCGGAATCATTATCCAACACCCTCTTTACAGTAGCTTCAAGAGATGCCCCATCAATACCATCACTGGAGCCACATAATATATATAATGTGACAGCAGCCACGACAACGCATGCAGCGGCAGACCACCAGAGCTGACGACGCCTCATAACCCCTGCAGGGACAGCCACGACACCCGTCGCCCGCAACTCCGTCTCAAGCTCAGCCCACAATCCCACCGGAGGAGCCGACTCATATCCACGGGCCACGTGCCTTAGCCCCTTTATCCAATTTTCATCATTACCCATGATATATAGCGTATTTTTCGTTAATCAACTTAGCCATGGCAACCTTGGCACGATGCAGCACGGTAGACGACAACGTCGCACTGATACCAAGCATGCGTGCGATTTCACCATGACTCATATCCTCAAAAACATATAGATTAAACACCATCCTGTAGCGATCGGGCAGACGGTGAAGTAGAGCCACAATCTCATCAAACGGAATCTCACAGCTATCGCAATGAGGCACCTCAGCCTGCTCCATCACCTCATCATAGCCAGCAAACTCCACCACCCTGCGTCGTCTCAGCAGTTTGAGAGCCTCATTGACCACAATACGTGTCATCCATGATCTCAACGAAGCACCCT
>CAZBWZ010000132.1:0-6126 GCA_964495725.1 uncultured Bacteroides sp. | reverse complement strand
TGGGTGACAACGCCAAGACCTGCTTCATAGAGCTCGTTGACTACAATGAGACCTACACAGCCGGCAAGAAAGAGGCTAAGGCTACACGTCGCAGCCGTCGCGGCAAGAAGGCATCAGCTCCCGCAGCCGAAGCTCCCGCAGCGGAGGTAAAGGCTGAGGCTCCCGCAGCAGAGGCCGAGACAGCAGCTGAATAATTCAACCGCAGTCATATATAGAAGGCGTCCTCCCGGCCGGGAGGACGCCTTCTTTGCGATTGAGTGATGTCGGATAGCGGTTTTTTAAGCGATATCAGGAATGGTCACGGAAACCTGCGGTCGCTCTCAGGCGTTGAGCGACTGCATGTCAACGAGGTGGCGGTAGTGGCCGCCGATGGCGATGAGCTCGTCGTGTGTGCCTTGCTCTACGATGCGGCCTTCGTGGAGCACGCATATCATCGAGGCGTTTCGTATGGTGGAGAGACGGTGGGCGATGACGAGGGTGGTGCGGTTGGCCATCAGACGCTCCAGGGCCTCCTGCACGAGGTGCTCGCTCTCGCTGTCAAGAGCCGAAGTGGCTTCATCGAGGATCAGTATGGCGGGGTCCTTGAGGATGGCACGGGCTATTGACAGACGCTGACGCTGACCACCGGAGAGACGGCATCCGCGGTCGCCTATATAGGTATCGTAACCATGCTCGGAGGCCATGATGAATTCGTGGGCGTTGGCGATGCGTGCGGCCTGCTCTACCTGCTCCATGGTGGCATGTTCGACGCCGAAAGTGATGTTGTTGTAGAATGTATCGTTGAAAAGGATGGCCTCCTGATTGACATTGCCCATGAGCGAGCGCAGGTCATGTACGCGCAGGTCGCGCAGGTCTGTGCCGTTGATGGTGATCGAGCCGCGGGTAGGGTCATAGAATCGTGGCAGCAGGTCGGCGAGGGTGGATTTGCCCGAGCCTGACTGGCCCACGAGAGCGATTACCTTTCCGGCCGGAATTGTAAGGTTGATGTCGTGGAGCACCTGATTGTCACCGTATGCAAAATCCACGCCTCGATATTCAATGGTCTGGGGTGTGGAAGGCAGCGCGACGGGACGGGCCGGGTCCTGTATGGGATTGGGGGTGTTGAGCAGCTTATCGACACGTGTCATAGACGCCATACCCTTTTGGATTGCGTAGGTAGCCTTTGACAGATCTTTGGCGGGGTTGATTATGCTGTAGAAAATCACCATGTAATATATAAATGATGCGGCGTTCATCGATGACGTCCCCGATAGAATCAGCGAGCCGCCGAACCACAGCACGATGGCCACGGCAATGGTGCCGAGGAGTTCGCTCATGGGGTGGGCGAGCTGCTGACGGCGGCCTACGGAGTTGCTGAGGGTGTAGAATCGCTGGTTGAGGCTGTGAAAGCGTGCCTTCACCTTGTCCTCGGCGTTGAAGGCCTTGACGATGCGCAGTCCCGACAGGGTCTCCTCGATGTTTGACATGAGTTCGCCCCAGGTATTCTGCAGCTCCAGGGATTTGCGCTTGAGTCGCTTGCCCACGCGGCCCATCACATATCCGGCAATGGGCAGAAGCACCAGCACGAACAGAGTGAGCTGCCATGAGATGGTGATCATCATTATCAGGCACACGATGATCATCACCGGATTCTTGAACATCATATCGAGCGACTGCATCACCGAATTCTCTATCTCGGCCACATCGCCGCTCATCCTGGCCATCACATCGCCCTTGTGCTCGTTGGTGAAGAAGCCTATGGGCAGACGTGTCACCTGGTCATACACGTGGTTGCGTATGTCGCGCACGATACCCGAGCGGAGCGGGGTGATGTAATATAGGCTCAGATACTGCGCTCCGGTCTTGAGCAGCGTCATGAAGATAAGGGCGATCGCGAGAAAGGCGAGTGTGGCCGAGGCACCGTAGTCGGTGATAGACTGCTGGGTGTAGTAGTAGAAATTATTGATGGCGACATCCTTGATAGACGCCGAGCCGGGAGCCATGTATGAGTAATTGGCTTCCTTGATCTTGAACAGGATCTCGAGAATGGGGATGATAAGAGCGAAAGAGAAGAGTGTGAGGAAAGCCGAGAGGATGTTGAAGATGATGTTGAGGATGAGATATTTTTTGTACGGAGGCACGAACCGCCGGAGTATCCCGAAAAATTCTTTCATTGCAAGTGGCTGTTATGTGAATACAGATTGGTATATACTGAGATGAATTGAAACAATATGCAAAATTAACCAAATTTAGGGGTTGTAAGCCAATATCCATTAATAAAAAGACTTAAATATGCCGTAGATCGGGAATAAAAGTGTAAATTTGCGACATAATTCAAAAAATTACCGCAATATGAAAAAAATCATACTATTCGCCGCCGCCATGGTGATTGCCTCAGCCGCAATATCATCATGCTCGGGCTCAAAAGAAAGCAAGACAGCCGATGAGACAACAGCCACCGAGCAGGAAGCCGACATGACAGCTCCCACCGATACAGTCAGTGTGGCCGAGGGTGTCGTTGACCTTAAGGATGATGACAAATTCCGTCCCGGGGTGAAACCCGCCGTCGCCACCGTGCTCGACTTCAACGCCACATGGTGCATCCCCTGCAAGAGACTCACCCCCGCGTTGCATCAGGCTGCCGATTCATTCGCCGGCCAGTATGAATTCTATTCAGTGGACGTGGATAGCATGAAGGCCACCAAGGAGGCCTACAATATCACGAGCGTGCCTACCGTGGTGATCATCTCGCCCGACGGCAGCAGCAAGACAGTGACCGGTCTTGATGATTTCCTCAAGGATGCGACATCGGACGAGACTGCCACCATCTACACAAATCTCGCCGCCATGCTCAAGGAGGCAGCCGGCAAGTAAGAAACGGCATCAGATCCGGGAGGGCTATCTGCCGGCATCGCCATCACGGGGCGGACATACTGTAATATTGTGTCCGCCCCTGCTATGACAGGTAATATCCGGGCGGGAATATCCATTATGGCGCCCCCGGTTGTTATAATTGAGTAGGTGCGCCTGAATGACGCCCCTGATAACAATTAAAAAAAATTGAACGGAAATGGACACACTGAAGGATATACTGGAGAAGATAGGACGCAGACACGGGATAGAAAAGCTCAACCCGATGCAGCGTGCGGTAGCATCGGCCAAAGCCTCGCGCATCGTGCTGCTCGCCCCCACGGGCAGCGGCAAGACACTTGCCTTCACGGTGCCGCTCACCGAGCGCCTCACCGCCCCCTGCGGCGAGGTACAGGCAGTGGTGATGGCCCCCTCGCGCGAGCTCGTCATACAGATATCCGAGGTGATCAGAGGCGTGGCTACCGGGCACAAGGTGACAGCCCTCTATGGCGGACATTCGATGACCGATGAAATCAACGCACTTAAGGTAGTGCCCGATATTATTGTCGCCACGCCCGGACGTCTGCTCGATCATATCAACCGGTCTACCGTGTATGTAGGCAATGCACGCCAGCTCGTGCTCGACGAGTATGACAAGGCCCTGGAGCTGGGATTCCACGACCAGATGCGCCGCATCGTGCGTAGGCTCAAGAAGGTGAAATACGTCACACTGACATCGGCCACACCAATCGACGAGACCCCCGACTTCATAGACCTCTCACAGGCCAAGGTGATCGACTATTCCGAGAAGGTGGATGCTCCGCGCGGACGTATGACGGTGAGACTCGTGCGCAGCGACAGCCGAGACAAGCTGCAGAGTCTGCTGTCCCTGTTGAAGTCGCTGCCCGACGGTCGCACCATCGTGTTCGTCAACCACCGCGAGAGCGCCGAGCGTGTATATGACTTCCTGCAAAAAGAAGGAGTGCCCGCCGGGCTCTATCACGGTGGCCTCGACCAGCTGCGCCGCGAGCTGGCCATAGATATGCTCAACAACGGCACCACCCCGGTGCTCGTCTCCACGGATTTGGGTTCGCGCGGACTTGACATAGCCGACGTGAGATCGGTGGTGCATTACCATCTGCCACCCACATCCGAGAGCTGGACCCACCGCAACGGCCGCACCGCGCGAATCGACAACGACGGCGATGTGTACCTGCTCGTGAGCGACGCCGATACCATACCCGACTATATCGACTATGACTGCGAATTCGTGCCCGGTGACGACAATCCCGATCCCATCGTGAGCGACACAGCCACGATATACTTCAACGCCGGACGCAAGGAGAAGATCTCAAAGGGAGATCTGCTGGGCTTCATCTGCAAGCAGTGCGGAGTGGAGAAGGTAGGCAAGATCGTGGTCAAGGACCATTGTGCGGTAGTGGCGGTGCCCGGCAGCGTCGCGCACAGCGTGATAGAGACCGCGCGTACGCAGAAAATCAAAGGGCAGCGCGTGCGCGCCACCCTCTATCTTTAGATCCCTACTATTGCATATGAGGCCGCGACACCCGGTGTCGCGGCCTCATATATGTGAAATCATCAGTATCAGTAGAAATCAGACATTGAAGCGGAAGTGCATGATGTCACCATCCTGCACGACGTATTCCTTACCCTCGACCGAGAGTTTGCCGGCTTCCTTCACGGCGCTTTCGCCACCGAGATTCACGAAGTCGTCATATTTGATCACCTCGGCGCGGATGAATCCCTTTTCGAAATCAGTATGGATCACGCCCGCGCACTGCGGAGCCTTCGAGCCTTTGCGATAGGTCCATGCGCGGCATTCGTCGGCACCGGCCGTGAAGAATGTCTCAAGATCGAGCAGAGCGTAAGCCGCGCGGATAAGCCGGGAAACGCCCGACTCCTCGAGACCCATCTCATTGAGAAATTCCTGTTTCTCCTCCCAGGTCTCGAATTCGGCGATTTCGCTCTCGGTCTGCGCGGCCACGATGAGCAGGTCGGCATTCTCCTCCTTGATGGCCTGACGCACCTTTTCGACGTAGGCATTGCCCGAGACAGCCGAAGCCTCATCGACATTGCAGACATACAGCACCGGCTTATTGGTGAGCAGGAACAGGTCGCGGGCAAAGCGCTGCTCGTCGACCGTGTCAAACTCCACCGAGCGGGCCGGCTTGCCGGCACTGAGGGCCTCTTTGTATCTCTGTAACACTCCGGCCTGCATCTTTGCGATCTTGTCACCGCCGGTCTGCGCCTGTTTCAGGGTCTTGGCAAGGCGTGAATCCACAGTCTCCAGATCCTTGATCTGGAGCTCCATGTCTATGATCTCCTTGTCGCGCAGAGGATCGACCGATCCGTCGACATGAGTGATATTGTCGTCGTCGAAGCAGCGGAGCACATGCAATATGGCATCGCACTCGCGTATATTGGCCAGAAACTTGTTGCCGAGACCTTCGCCCTTTGACGCACCCTTCACCAGACCGGCGATGTCCACGATCTCCACAGTAGCCGGCACCACCGACTTGGGCTGACACATCTCCACCAGCCGGTTGAGCCGTTCGTCAGGCACCGTAATCACACCCACATTGGGCTCGATGGTGCAGAAAGGGAAATTAGCCGACTGGGCCTTGGCGTTGGAGAGACAATTGAAAAGAGTCGACTTGCCCACGTTGGGCAGTCCGACTATGCCGCATTTTAATGACATTATATTATAATAGTAAAAAAATTATAGAAAGTAACACTATCCGGCCGCTGCCGGAGGTGATGCAAAATTACAAAAAAACATCGTAACAGGCAAACTCCTTCAGAGCCGTCATCGGTCCGGAATGTGTGACAGGGCAGGAGAGAAGAAAAAGCAGGATGTTAAAAAGTGTTTATATTTAAAAATTATATAATTGATAGTCAATAAACTAAATAAATACATGAAAAATTCTTCAAAAAAAAGAGTAAAAATATTTGGTCAATTCAGAAAAAGGGTATAACTTTGCAATCGCAAATGGGAAACAAACTTTCTCAATAGAAAATTGAAATTTGCCTCTTTAGCTCAGTTGGCCAGAGCACGTGATTTGTAATCTCGGGGTCGTTGGTTCGAATCCGACAAGAGGCTCAAAAGAAAAAAATATAGCTTCGGCTATAACCGGGCGTGTTCCAGAGCGGCCAAATGGGGCAGACTGTAAATCTGCTGTCTTTCGACTTCGGTGGTTCGAATCCATCCGCGCCCACTCGCTTTTATTGCGGAAGTAGCTCAGTTGATAGAGCATCAGCCTTCCAAGCTGAGGGTCGCGA
>CAZBWZ010000131.1:0-6188 GCA_964495725.1 uncultured Bacteroides sp. | reverse complement strand
CGTGGCGTTGTAGTCATTCCCGGATCAAGCAATCCAGCCCACATGGAGGAGAATATATCCATCTTTGATTTCAATCTTTCAGACGAAGAGATGGCACGCATCGAGGCCCTTAACCGAAATGAAAAACATGACTGGTATTAAATTAAAAAGATACTTAATATTGCGGATAATCATAATACCGAAAGCGAAGATACTTCGTGTCACAGTAATGCCCTGAGCATTTTCCAACGCTTTGCCACATGACCGATGGCTAAGATCGTAAAGAGGATACCACTGACATAATGAATATGAGAGACAGGCTCGGAATGGCTCCCGCACATCAACACGCCCCCGCTTATGACAACTATTACACCAATAATAAGTAATATAGTGGTTACTCTCTTCTTTGAAAGTATAATCTTCGTGTAGCTCTTAAACCAAAAAGAGTGCTGCACGCAATGAACTATCGCCAATACCAATAATAACAAGCCGATGATTTCATGAAAAGTCCACAGAAAAGGATTGTCATAGATGTGCTGATGCCACACTTCGTCATGTAGCATGAAGCCGGTAATAATTGCCGCGACAACAAGCAGCATGGCCGGTATATCAACCAAAGTCTTATAATTTGTTTTTTTCATTGAGACTAATATTATACATTTTCAGCGCTAATATACGAAAAAATACCGAGACAAATGTCATTTGTGGTATTACTTGTCACACTCTCTACGCAATCATTCCCATGACCGAGACTGGTCATGGGAATGATGTTTACAGAATGTTATTATGTGATTGTTATTGTATCTGCAGTCGTGTTTCCTTTCGGAATATCTTACGGATTGTGCGCCACTTGGGGAATATCGCAGACGGGCGTATCGGTCCATAACTTACGCAAATTATGACCAATGACACGATCGCGGCAATAAGCAGCCAGCCATATATTTCCTTCATGGAAACCACAAGTGCGTGTTGCTGTACTGTCCCGTATATCTGACCGAGTGGAATATGTAGGATGTCAGTATTGAAGTCTGTCATACGCGCTGAGATGAGAGAAACATTTTTTGCCATTATATGACGCAGAAACTCTCCTATCAGAGCAGGACCGAGCGTCGCACCCATAACCGCACCAGTGAAGCCGTTGATCGTCAATGCCTGAGGGAATACAAAGAAATGGAGTCCGCTCTGCACAATCGAGGTCAGAAACACAATGGAGATAATGACAGATGCAAAGCCCCGTATGAAAAGCGGAGGGAATAGCATTTCTTTTTCAACACCGTAATCTATCATGAAATAGAACCATCCGAGATATACGGCAACCAAGACAAAAGCGATGGCCGCCATAGTCTTGTATCTCCACTTATGCAAGGCGAATGTGAAATAAGTAAACGCGCAACCCACAACAATACCGGCAAACACATAACAGTTGAGGTCAATGAGATTCGTTTCGTCAAAGCCGAGAATTGCAGCCGCATAACTATGCTCAAACACATGTTCGGTTGCCATAAGAGTATAGAATACCAGATATATCATTGTGGCCCGAATGACATTGCGGTTTGTCAAAGCCTGAAAGGATATATAGGGATGATGGAGGAATGAAGCGCGCCAGAGATTGATCGCAAGGCACACCACCCCCAAAATTGTGGCTCCGACGACTTCCTCAGCTTCCCACCAATCATAGAAATCACCGTACACACATATAAATGTGAAACATAACATGAATACGCTCCATAATCCGGCTCCTATCCAGTCGATACCCAGCAGCGGTAGCTGCATGGGACCCTTCAGGGGCTTGACGAGTATCAACACCATTACCATCATCAGCGCGAGCAAACCGATCATGATCCAGTGCATATATTCCCATTGTGAGAAAAATGCCGTGTAGATGGTTGCGATACCGCTCAGTTGGATCACCCCGTCAACGACAAGATACACATAGCAAAAAAATATTGCCATGTCACGCACCGGGGTAAGCCAGAGCTGGATTGTAGAATTGCACACAAATGTGGCCCACATACGAAACCAACCCGCGACAAAGCAGGTGGGAACGAGCAAAGGTACATTTGTAGTTGTAGCACAAATGAAGTTCGCCGCAATAAGCACAGACCCGCATACGAGCAGTCCTATCCGGTTGGAAAACCGGAACTTCAACCTGAACATCACGGCAAAATTTATAGACATTCCGATCAGCGACGCATATCCGGCCATCAATATATCCTCCTGCATCAGTGCGGTGGAACCTACCATATCGGTAGCGGCGGCAAGATAGATACCGCCTGAAAACTGCACTATCAGCACGAAGAATATAAATAGCCAAGGCTTCAATCTGCGTGGCACATAGTCCGGAATGTCGGGTATATCGAATGGGCCCTGAGGCCCGTGCCAGTCTGCCATATCAGTATTTTACCATACATTCCACATTTATGCCTGCCCGCAGAAGATTCTGGTCGGCTCCATCTGTCAATTCGATTCTCACGGGTATGCGTTGGCGTACCTTCACGAAATTACCTGCTGAGTTATCCTGCGGCAATATAGACAATGCTGCACCTGTCGCTGTGGATAATGAAACGACCCTCCCCGTAAAAGTCTTGCCAGGAATGGCATCAACCTTAATCTCGACCTCGATTCCGGGGTGAATATGCTCCAACTGGGTCTCCTTGTAGTTAGCGGTGATCCATACCTCCGAACTATCTACAATGTCAAGAAGGGTCTGCCCCGGCTGTACGAGTTGGCCAATCTGTATCTCCTTGCGAGAGGCATAGCCGTCGCAAGGGGCTGTAATCACGGTATATGAAAGATTGAGTTCCGCAGTTTCGATCATTACCTTCGCAAGTTCAATCCCTGCATCATTCTGGGCGATGCGCTGGCGCGTTTCATCTACTACCGAGGATGTCGCTGATCGTTGACGTGCCAGCGTCTCATAACGGGCTTTCTTGGCCTTATAGTCAGTTTCGACGCCATCGTATTGCTGGCGGGTGACGGCATCTTTCTCCAACAGCAAGCGATAGCGCTCAAGCTCAACGGCGGCATTTTCCATCAACACCTTTGCTTCGGCTATCGAGGCTTCGCTCACGGATACATTTGCCGACGCTACACCGACACTTCGGTCAGCGACCGTGCGTCCGGCAAGGGCGCTTTGATAATCCGCTTTTGCCTGTGCCACACGCAAGCGCATATCCGCGTCATCGATAATTACAAGGGTGTCGCCTTTTTTCACCGGAGCATATTCCTTGAAACGAATTTCCTTGATGTAGCCCTGCACACGGCTATTGACAGGCACGATCTGACGCTGCACCTGCGCGTTGTCCGTAAATTCCACATTACCGAAGTGGACAAACTTGGCAGCCACCCAGATACCGGCTGCGATGATTACTGCGAGAGTGACGATATATGAGAGTATCTTTTTAGTACGGTGTTTCATATTTTTCCTGATGTAAACAGTAGTTTGTAATAATAATAGATTATGTTGATGCGGGCGTTGACCAGCTGCTGCTCCGCCTCAAGTTTTGAATTCGCCGCATCGAGCATATCCGTTATGAGAGCCATGTCAGCTGAATATCGTGTTAACACGGTGTTGTAGTTCCGGTCTGCCAGTTCGACACTTTTCTGCTGTGTTTTTAGTTCTTCGTAACACTCAAGGTATCGGATATAGTCGGCTCTGACTGCAAGCTCGGTATTCTCCCGTGCTGCTGCAAGTTCGTCAGTGGCGTGTATCGTGGCCACACGGCTCCGTGACAGGGATTTGTCGGTCTTGAAAAATGATGAGATATTGTAGCTTACACCCACACCGACGTACCAATAGCTTAGATTGCGGTTTATCGGTGGCACCTCTACTAAAATGGGTCCGTCGATACTCCACCCGGCCTGCAATCCGATTTTTGGAAGGCTCTCCGATTTGGTCCTGTCTTCTGCTTTCCGTGATATGTCTACCTTTGACTGTGCCAGCTTCAGCATTGGCGAATTGACTGTTGCCTCAGTCTGCCATGACGCTTCGCTTAGCGCGGGAAGCGACTTGTCAAGAATTGCAGGATCGGGCATAATTACAGTGCCTTGAGGCAATCCTGCTATGGTTACAAGATTATTGTTGAGAATATCGATAGTGTTGTTAATCTTCACAAGTTGCAGATCCAGATTTGACACAAGCAACTCATACCGGGTTATGTCGTTCTGCAAAGCCACGCCCTGTTCGTATCGGGCATGCATCTCATCAAGCACTTTCCTCGCCTGCTCGATGTTATTCTCCACCACACCTCGCAGATTTGTGTACTTGTAAATATCGAGATAGAAGCCGGTGAGCTGGAAGCGTATATTGTCGCGTTGCAATTCTGTAGCGTATCTTGATGCTGTCAGCCTTAGCTCGGCAAGTTGTATGCCTGATGTAATGGCACCACCTGTATATACCGGTTGGTTCATATTTACCGACAAGGCGTTGCCGTAATGTGGTATCGTGGCCTTATGATAGTCCGTGAGATTCCTTTTTGTTGTAAAGCCGTCACCTATATAGCTGAATGAAAGGGAGGCATTGATGTCGGGCAACCGACCTGCACGTGCCACCCTTATCTCTTGATTGGCTTCCTCCTCTGCAGAAAATGAGGGGCGTAATTGCGCACTGTTTCTTTCAGCACTCTCAAATAACTGTTCAAGGGTTATCACTGATGAGTCCTGACCGTGAGCACACACCCCTGCGCCCAACAACGCTGCGCTGAGCAGCCCTGTGAGCAATCGTTGATTGTTCATAAAAAAATCGGGGATAATATGTGAATAATGAATATAGGTTGCGTTCCGTCAATATCCCGACGGGATGCAACTGTACTGAAATCAGATCAGATATTTTGCGCGGCTATAGCATGCCGTGCTCTTCCAGTTTTCCTTGAATGCGTAGTTTTGCATATACGCTCTTGTTGTGTTTATCGCTGTATCTGTTACAATCATTTCCTCACCGCTCTTTGTGAACGGCACTGCAAAATTATAAAAAAAATCGCAAAAAGTCTGTAACCGTAACATCAAAAGTTATGCACCTGTTCATTTCGGCGTATTACATTATATTGTGTAAGAGACAAATGTCGGCAAGGGCCTTTTTAGACTCTTGCCGACATTTGTCTATGTCGCAGTGCATATCTGCGCTGTCGTCTGCATCCTTGACGGGGATTTCACGGGCTTGGCAGCTTCGGTTATTTTAAGCTGCCGTATTGGTCATCCGTCACCGGCTCAAGCCATTCATTGGATGTGTCTTCTCCATCGAGTTCAAAGGCAAGATGAGCGAACCATCTGTCGGCAGCCGCGCCATGCCAGTGCTTTACGTTGGCGGGAATATGGATGACAGTGCCGGGAAGTATCTCAACGGCAGGTTTGCCCTCCTCCTGATACCAACCTCGTCCGGCAACTCCGACCAGCATCTGACCGCCACCATTTGTCGCCTTGTGGATATGCCAGTTGTTGCGGCATCCGGGCTCAAACGTCACGTTGAAGAACTTGACCTGCTCCGTAGAGATCGGTGCGAGATAACTCTGACCGATGAAGTATTTTGCGTAAGCGTTATTGGGTTCACCGATAGGGAAGATCATCTGTTTCTGAAACTCAGCCTTTGCATCGTCACCCTTGACATCATCATTCCACACGTCTTTAGCGAGTCGGAAGGCAGCCCAAGCCTTTGGCCATCCGGCATAGAAAGCTATGTGTGTGATGATTTCTGATACTTCGGTGCGGGTGATACCATTCTTTTTTGCTTCCTGCAGATGGAATGTAAGCGATGAATCAGTGATTCCCAGTGAGATGAGTGAGGTAATGGTGACGAGACTGCGGTCTCGGAGCGAGAGAAGGTCGTTGCGGCTCCATACTTCGCCGAAAAGGATGTCATCGTTAAGGTGTGCGAATTCGGGGGCGAAATCACCAAGCTGTGTGCGACCTGCAGTCTGCACTATTTTTTGCTGTGCCATAATACTTAAAGCTAATGTCATTATTAATGAAAGGATGAAATATCTTTTCATGCCACTTATTTATTCTTGTTAGTCAGGGTTCAGTGATCTAATTTGTTAAAGTTCTTGTTGTAGAATTTCACGATCCTGTCGAAAGGAATGATATCCTTCTGATCATACAGGTCGGTGTGGCTTGCACCTGGTATTACAACAAACTCTTTGTTATCGCCTTTGAGTTTGGTGAAGGCATCTTTTCCGAAATAGAAAGAGTGAGCTTTGTCGCCATGTACTATCATC
>CAZBWZ010000130.1:0-6209 GCA_964495725.1 uncultured Bacteroides sp. | reverse complement strand
ACAGCCTGGGAGAGCTCGCCCTTGGGGCCTTTGACAGTGACAACGCCATTATCTACCTTCACTGTCACTCCTGCGGGGATTGCAATGGGAGCTTTACCTATTCTTGACATATTCGATGATGTTTAGGTTAGATTAGTAAACGTAGCAAAGCACTTCGCCACCAATTTTCAATTCTGCGGCTTTCTTGTTAGTCATCACACCTTTTGAGGTGGAGAGGATTGCTATGCCCAAGCCGTTGAGCACGCGAGGCATGTCTTTATAGCCTGTATACTGGCGCAGACCCGGACGTGACACACGCTTGAGGCCTTTGATGGCGCTGACGTGGTCCTGCGGATCATACTTGAGGGCTATTTTGATTGTGCCTGCAGGGGTCTCACCTTCTATAAACTTATAGTTAAGTATATAGCCTTGTTCGAAGAGAATCTTTGTAATCTCTTTCTTAAGGTTAGAGGCAGGAATCTCAACCACACGGTGGTTGGCCTTAACAGCATTCCTTACTCTTGTCAGATAGTCTGCTATTGGATCTGTCATTTTATTGTCTTGTTAAATTGATTGGGTGTGCCCAACAATATTTAAATTATGTTTGTCGGTAACTGAATCAACATTATTATGTTTACCAGCTAGCCTTTTTAACACCGGGGATGAGACCGGCAGATGCCATTTCACGGAATTGGATACGGGAGAGGCCAAACTGACGCATATAGCCTTTGGGGCGACCGGTGATCGAGCAGCGGTTGTGCATGCGCACCTTAGAGGCATTCTTGGGCAGTTTCTGGAGAGCCTGGTAGAATTCGTATGAATCCTCGCCGGCGAGCTCGGCCTGCTTTGCGGCGGCCTTGAGATCGGCTTTGCGTTTGGCGTATTTCTCTACGAGCTTGGCTCTTTTGACCTCACGGGCCTTCATTGATTCTTTTGCCATTTGCTGTATGTTTATTTTTTAGCGTTTTTAAACGGCAAGCCGAATTCGCGCAGCAGGGCGTAGCCCTCTTCGTCGGTGTTGGCAGATGTCACGAATGTGATGTTCATACCAAGCAGCTTGCTGATGTTGTCGATGTTGATCTCGGGGAAGATGATCTGCTCCGTGATGCCCAGTGTGTAGTTGCCACGGCCGTCGAGCTTGCTCTCGATACCCTTGAAGTCGCGGATACGGGGCAGGGCCACGCGGATCAGACGCTCCAGAAATTCGTACATGTGCTCGCGGCGCAGTGTCACCATCACGCCCACGGGCATTTTCTTACGGAGCTTGAAGTTTGAGATATCCTTCTTCGAGAGGGTAGCCACAGCCTTCTGACCGGTGATGGCAGAGAGCTCAGCGATAGCGGTGTCGATGATCTTCTTGTCTTGTGTGGCATCGCCCAGACCCTGATTGATTACAATCTTCTTGAGGCGGGGCACCTGCATCGGTGTGGTATAGTTGAATTCCTTGGTTAAGGCCGGAACGATACGCTCCTGATAGTCCTTTTTGATAGTAGTCGTGCTCATTATTTAATCACTTCGCCAGATTTTTTTGAATAACGGACTGTTTTGCCATCTTCCTTGCGGAAACCCACGCGTGTGGGCTTTCCGCTCTTGGGATCGATGAGGGCAAGTTTGCAGAGGCGGATGGGAGCTTCCATCTTCACGAGACCTCCCTGGGGGTGGCGTGCGTTGGGCTTCATCGCCTTAGTGATGATATTGACACCCTCAACGATGGCACGTCCCTTTTTGCGATCGACAGAAAGCACTCGACCCTGCTTCTTGCGGTCTTCGCCGCTGAGAACGATCACTGTGTCGTCTTTTTTGATATAGATCTTGCTCATTTTTCGATGAATGTTAATGAATTAAAGCACTTCGGGAGCGAGTGACACGATTTTCATGTTGGTGGCACGCAGCTCTCTGGCTACAGGGCCGAAGATACGTGTGCCGCGGAGCTCACCGGCATTGTTGAGGAGCACGCATGCGTTGTCGTCAAAACGGATGTATGATCCGTCGGGACGGCGGATTTCCTTCTTTGTACGCACGACCACAGCCTTAGACACAGTGCCTTTCTTGATGTCAGAGCTGGGGATGACGCTCTTGACAGACACTACGATGATATCGCCTACAGAGGCGTATCTGCGGCCGGTGCCACCAAGCACATGTATGCAGAGCACTTCTTTTGCTCCGCTGTTGTCGGCCACGTTCAAGCGGGTTTCGTTCTGTATCATTGTTATTTAACTTTTTCGATTATTTCTACTAAGCGCCATCTCTTTGTCTTGCTCAGAGGGCGTGTCTCCATCAACCTCACGGTGTCACCTACGCTGCACTCGTTCTTTTCGTCGTGAGCGTGATATTTCTTGGTCTTGTTGACGAACTTTCCGTATATCGGGTGCTTCTCCTTATATTTCACGGTAACGGTGATAGTCTTGTCACCTTTGTTAGATGAAACCACGCCGATACGCTCTTTTCTGAGATTTCTTGTTTCTTCCATTTCGCGACGGGATTATTTAATGTTAAGTTCGCGCGCACGCAGCTCTGTCTTGGCGCGTGCTATGTTTTTGCGGTCGGCAGTGATCTTCGCGGGGTTGTCGACCGGTGAGATGGAGTGGTTGATCAAGAGCTGGCGATATTCCTTCTCCATCTGTGCCAGATGCTCGCGCAGGTCAGCTGTGCTGAGATCTTTGAAATCTATCTTCTTCATGATGGCTTACACGTTTTGGGTTGGATCATAGTCGCGGGCGACAACAAACTTTGTGGTCACGGGCAGCTTCTGAGCGCCCAGACGCAGTGCCTCCTTGGCGATTTCGTAGGGCACGCCCTCGACCTCGATGAGGATACGGCCGGGAGTGACGGGAGCTACGAATCCCTCGGGATTACCTTTACCTTTACCCATACGTACGTCGGCGGGCTTGGCGGTGATAGGTTTGTCCGGGAAGATCCTGATCCAGATCTGACCCTGACGCTGCATATAACGTGTTACCGCAATACGTGCTGCCTCAATCTGGCGACCGGTGATCCATTTGGTGTCAAGAGTCTTGATACCGAATGAGCCGAAAGCCAGCTGATTGCCGCGCTGGGCTTCGCCCTTCTGACGGCCCTTCTGCATGCGGCGGAATTTGGTTTTCTTAGGTTGTAACATTGTTAGTTAAACTATATAACGGGGTTTAACGATTGTTATTGTTTCTTGCTCTGCGGAATCCGCCGCGACGCTGGTTGCCACCCTGTGAGGCCTGACGGCTCTCCTTCTGCTGGCTGAACTGGGGAGCGAGATCACGGTGACCGTATACCTCACCACGGCAGATCCATACCTTCACGCCGATGACACCTACCTTGGTGTGAGCCTCTACCAGAGCGTAGTCGATATCCGCACGGAGTGTGTGCAGGGGTGTGCGGCCTTCCTTGAACATCTCAGAGCGGGCCATCTCGGCGCCGTTGAGACGGCCTGACACCTGCACCTTGATACCCTCGGCGCCTGCGCGCATCGTATTCTGGATAGCAAGCTTGACGGCACGGCGGTAAGCGATCTTGCCTTCGATCTGGCTTGCGATGTTAGAGGCCACGATCTGAGCGTCGAGATCAGGATGCTTTACCTCGAATACATTGATCTGCACATCCTTGTCAGTGATCTTGTGGAGCTCTTCCTTGAGCTTCTCCACATCCTGGCCACCCTTGCCGATGATGACACCGGGGCGTGAGGTGCAGATTGTGATGGTGATGAGCTTGAGTGTGCGCTCGATCACGATGCGTGAGATCGAGGGGCGGGCCTTGGCGTTCTTGTCGTTGAGCGCTGCCAGACGCACATTCAGGTATTTACGGATCTTGGAGTCCTCAAGGATGGTGTCGCCGTAATTGCTGCCGCCAAACCAGTTGGAATCCCAACCGCGGATGATTCCTAAACGATTGCTGATTGGATTTACTTTCTGTCCCATTTGTTAATCTTTGATTTTGTTTTCAATTGAGTCAACGATCAGAGTGACGTGGTTGGCGCGTTTGCGGATGCGGTATCCACGGCCCTGAGGAGCGGGACGGAGGCGTTTGAGCATAGGCGCGGGGTTGACGAAGATTGTTGATATGTAAAGTTCGCCGCTCTCGGCCTTTTTATCGTTTTTGGCCTCCCAGTTGGCGACAGCCGAACGGAGGAGTTTCTCAAGGCGAGCAGCTGCCTCTTTGTTTGAGAACTTAAGGATGCCGAGCGCGCGGAACACTTCCTGGCCTCTGATCATGTCGGCGACGAGGCGCATCTTGCGGGGTGAGGTAGGTATGTTGAGCAGGTGTGCGAAAGCCACGCTCTTACGCTCCTCTTTCATGCGGTCGGCTGCTAATTTTTTTCTATTACCCATTGTAGTAAATTCTTATTTCTGTTTGCTGTGCGGGCCCTAATTATTTTTTCTTGTTGCCTGCGTGGCCGCGGAATGTGCGGGTGAGGGCGAATTCGCCGAGCTTGTGGCCTACCATGTTCTCAGTAACATACACGGGGATGAATTTATTGCCGTTGTGTACCGCGAAGGTGTGGCCCACGAAGTCGGGAGAGATCATGGAAGCACGGCTCCAGGTCTTGATGACCGACTTCTTGCCCGAAGCATCCATGTCAGCAACTTTCTTTTCAAGCTTGACGCTGATGAAGGGTCCTTTTTTTAATGAACGACTCATATTTTACTCAATTAATCAGATTACTTTTTCCTTCTTTCGATGATGTACTTCGAAGAATGTTTCTTCGGCGCACGTGTCTTCAGGCCCTTGGCGTAAAGACCGGTGCGTGAACGGGGATGACCACCTGAGGCGCGGCCTTCACCACCACCCATGGGGTGATCCACAGGGTTCATTACGACACCGCGGTTGTGGGGGCGACGTCCGAGCCAGCGGCTGCGGCCTGCCTTACCTGACTGCTCGAGAGAGTGCTCGCTGTTGCCTACGACACCTACTGTCGCCTTGCACGAAGCGAGGATCTTGCGGGTCTCACCTGAGGGTAATTTGATAATTGCGTAATCGCCTTCGCGTGACACAAGCTGGGCGAAGGTGCCGGCGCTGCGTGCCAGAAGCGCGCCCTGGCCGGGTCTGAGCTCGATGTTGTGTACTACTGTGCCGACGGGGATAGCGCTCAGCGGCAGAGCGTTGCCGATTTCGGGAGCTACGTCAGCGCCTGAAACCACAGTTGTGCCTACCTCAAGGCCGTTGGGGGCGATGATATAGGTCTTGGATCCGTCTACATAGTAGAGCAGTGCGATGCGGGCCGATCTGTTAGGATCGTACTCGATCGATTTTACTACAGCGGGTACTCCGTCTTTGTTTCTCTTAAAGTCTATGATACGGTATTTGCGCTTGTGGCCACCACCGAGGTAACGGGCGGTGAGGTGACCTTCGGCGTTGCGGCCGCCGGTAGAGCGCTTTCCGACTGTAAGAGATTTCTCCGGTGTGGTAGCAGTGATCGTACCTTTAAACACACCGATAACTTTGTGTCTCTGCCCCGGAGTTGTGGGCTTGAATTTTCTTACTGCCATTGTTATTATTGAATATTGCTAAAGAAATCGATTGTCTGGCCCTCAGCCACGGTGATATAGGCTTTCTTCCAGGCGGCTGTCTTGCCGCGGAGAAGACCGCTCTTTGTCCAGCGTGACTTGTTGTTAGAGCGTACATTCTGGGTGTTGACGCTCACGACCTTCACGTCGTAGAGTTTCTCCACCATGTCTTTGATCTGATATTTGTTGGCGTCGGGAGAAACACGGAATGTATAATGGCCCACACGCTCGGTGACTTTTGTTGCCTTTTCAGTAATGAGTGGTTCGATTTTGAAATCCATTGTCGTATCCTCCGGTTTTATTTGTTGTTAATCACGTTGAGTGAAGCCTCTGTAAGCACGATGGCTGAGTTGTTGAGGATTGCGTAGGTGTTGACGTCGCAGGCGCGCATCACACGTGCGCCCGGCACGTTACGCATCGCCAGGTACAGGTTTTCGCTGACCTCGTCAACAACGACAAGCACCTTCTTGCCTTCAAACTTCAGATCCTTTGAGATCTGCACAAACTGTTTTGTGCGGGGCTCGGTGAGTGTGAGGCTGTCGACCACGATGATCTGGTTGTCAGCGGCCTTTACCGACCATGCCGAGCGGCGTGCGAGATCCTTGAGCTTCTTGTTGAGCTTGAAGCGGTAATCGCGGGGTTTCGGACCGAATACGCGCGCACCACCTGAGAGAAGCGGTGAGTTGATGTCACCGATACGTGAGCCGCCGCCGCCCTTCTGCTTGTGGAGCTTGC
>CAZBWZ010000129.1:0-6216 GCA_964495725.1 uncultured Bacteroides sp. | reverse complement strand
ACTAATTTATTTTGTAAGCTGTTAATAGTTTTTATTAACTATTCTAAATTTTTTGGCAATTTGCTAAAAAAAGCGAGGCCGGGAGGATTATTTGCCGGCCTCGTATTATCAAAAAATGCTGAGCTCGCATCTCAATTATTTAAATCGGCAGCTGTGATACTGACATCAAATGACGCGCCAGAGCCCGATGTGTAACGCTGCAGGATGCCCAGACCGGATTCCTTGCAGTAGGCTATCACCTGTTTCATCGTCGGGTCTTGGGTCGAGCTGAACTCGGCTACCATGGTGTCATGCAGAATATCCTTCATAGGCTCGAGATTACCGTACATCTCGTCGGAGATGGTGTAAACAAACATCAGGGTACTGTCACCCATGGTTACCGATGTCAACGTGCAGCCATCGCACACATCCACCGGGCAGCTTTGGTTCATCTTCTCCACCACCGGAGACACACTCTCGCAGTAGGCCGAGACAGCCATCAGCGACATTGCCAGGATTGATAATATTTTTCTCATAACAAATAGTTTTTTTTAATCATTTCAGATAATCAGCCGGATCGATCTCGATCGTGAATGTCTCGCCGGTGCCGTCGGCGAGCACGTATTTCATCGTGGCTCCGGCATCGCGGCAAGTCTCAAGCTCGGCGCGTACATCAGGCGAATCACTGCCGGCGATAGCATCGGACACCAGTTTGCGCGCCACCTCGGCATTATCCTTGAGCGCCTTTACCGAAAGCCCGTCATCCACCTTCACATCGTACACCACGTAGCTGCCGCTGCGGCTCACCTTCTCCACGGCGATTGCGTCGTTGATCTCTATCGGGCAAGCGGCGTTAGTATCATCCACCAGTCGGTCGAGCTTGCGCTCCTGCTCGCCACCGCAGCCGGCCGCCACGAGAGCCATAGCCAGCGCCGGGATTAAACATCTGATATTCATAGAGCGATTCATACTGATATTACTTTTCTTTCTCAAGTATCTTCATAGCCTGCTGAAACACAGGATTGAGCGGATTGGTGGCACGGATATATATACCGTCGGCAAACAGGTCACGCGCCAGCAGACCGCGTATCACAGCCTTGATCATTGGCAGCGACCGCTCATATTGCTCGCGGTTCATCGCCACGCCCTGAGCCTCGCCTTCGGCTACGAGTGCGTCAAGCATCCTATCATCCACATCGAATCCGTTGACAAATGCCTCCTCGCTGCCATATCTGGCCTGCAGCTCTCCGCGGTGGGCGTCGAGATAATTGAGCACGAAGGGATTGAGCACGTTCTTGGCGATAAGGTCGCGGTAATAATTCGAGTTGTACGTAGTGTCGAGAGGCACGAATACATCGGGCATGATACCTCCCCCGCCATACACCTCGCGATGTTTCTTGAGCGTGGTATAAGTCTTTGATTTGTCAAGCTGCACGCTGTCGGCGCTCCACAGCTCGCCGCTCTCATAGCGGTCGATGATATCGCGGGCGTATTCCTCGCTGTGCCCTTTGTCGTAATGCTTCTGTATCGAGCGGCCCGACGGTGTGTAATACCGCGACACGGTAAGACGCATCATGGAGCCGTCGGGAAACGGCATCGGCCGCTGCACCAGCCCCTTGCCGTAGGTGCGCCGCCCTACGATGGTCGCACGGTCATTATCCTGCAGCGCGCCCGACACGATCTCTGAGGCCGAAGCCGAATACTGGTTCACCATCACCACCAGCGGGCCGGTGAACAGCGGCTTTGAAGTCTGCACATTATAGTACCATGGCTGGGAGGCACGCCCGGCGGTGTACACTACCGGATCATCCTTTTCGAGAAAGAGCGAAGCGATCTCCACCGCCGAATTCATATATCCCCCGCCATTGTCCTCGAGGTCGAGTATCAGCTTGGTCATACCCTGCGCCTTGAGCTTCTTTATGGCATCGGCCACCTCCTTGCCCGAGTCCTCGGCAAAGCGGGTGAGGCTGATAAAGCCGATCTCCGGAGTCACCATATAGGCGGCATCCACGCTGTTGATGGGTATGTCGTCACGCTCCAGTATGAAATCAATAAGCTCGGGAGAATTGCCACGCTTTACCGACAGCTTCACCTTGGAGCCCTTGGGCCCGCGCAGCGATTTCATTATGGCCGAGTTAGGCAGCTTACGGCCGGCCAGCAGGGTATCGTCGGCCATCACGATGCGGTCACCCGGGCGGATACCCACCTTCTCCGAGGGGCCGCCGGCTATCACCTGCACCACATATACCGTGTCGGTCGACATATTGAATTGTATGCCTATACCGGAGAATTTGCCTTCGAGCGGCTCGCTGAGGGCTTTTGTCTCTTCTGCATTGGAGTACGCTGAATGAGGGTCGAGAGTGCGGAGCATCGCCGTGATGGCCTCCTCTACCAGTGAATCGCCATTGACATCATCCACATAATACCTCTCTATCATCATCTCGGCCAGCCGCAGCTTGTCGACAGGCAGCAGCTCGGGGCGCTCGTCAGTCTGATCGCCTTGTTGCAATGTCTGCTGTGAAAATGCCACAAGCGACACCGTCACCACGGCGCACGCCAATACAAATATCTTTTTTATACTCATGTCAGTTATCTGCTAAATTTCAGTAAGAATAAGTTATGGTCATCAGCTTATCGATGATACCGGTAGTTAGACTATGCCACACACGGGATAGTTTAATCACGGGAGTGAAAATCGGCCGGGGGCAGCAGATTGTCCACTTCGCGCCCGTAGCTCATGAGCTCGCGCACCAGCGACGACGATATCCATGAATATTCGGGCGATGAATACATCAATACGGTATCGATGCCTCCGATGCGGAGATTGGCGTCGGCCAGGTCGCGCTCATATTCAAAATCCTTGACCGACCGCACGCCGCGCAGCAGCGCGGCGGCTCCGTGCTCTCGCGCGAAATCCACGGTGAGGCCGGCCCATGCGGCCACCTCCACCCTGGGCTCGCCACGGTAGACGCTGCGTATGGTCTCCACCCTCTCGGCGGCTGTGCCCGTGTGTCCCGACTTGCCGGCGTTGACACCAACGCACACCACTACCTTGTCAAACAGGGCGAGCGCCCTCACCACTAAGTCATGGTGACCGATAGTAAAGGGATCGAACGACCCGGCGAACACCACCGTACGCACGGCTCCGTCACAAGATTTCCGAGTCATCCTCCACCACAAGATTATCGATGATGAAATTCTGTCGCTCCATCGTGTTCTTGCCCATATAGAATTCCATGAGGGCCGACACATGGTCTTCCTTGCGCAACGTCACCGGATCCAGACGTATGTTCGGTCCGATGAACTCCCTGAATTCATCCGGCGAGATCTCCCCGAGACCCTTGAATCGGGTTATCTCGGCATCGTCGCCGAAATGCGCTATGGCCTTCAGGCGCTCTTCGTCGCTATAGCAGTAATACACCTCGTCGCCTGTCTTCTTGCGCCGGCTCTGGGCTTTGCGAGACCTTACCCTGAACAGAGGTGTCTGCAACACATACACATGCCCCATCTTGATGAGGTCGGGAAAGAATTGCAGGAAGAAAGTGATCAGCAGCAGGCGTATGTGCATACCGTCGACATCGGCATCCGTGGCGATGATCACCTTATTGTATCGCAGCCCCTCGATACCGCCCTCGATATTCAGGGCCGCCTGAAGCAAATTGAATTCCTCGTTGACATACAGCTCCTTCTGCGTCAGTCCGTAGGCGTTGAGGGGCTTGCCGCGCAGCGAGAACACCGCCTGTGTGCGCACATCGCGTATCTTGGTGATCGACCCGGCCGCCGAGTCACCCTCGGTGATGAATATCGACGATGCCTCGCGCACGTCCTCTCCGCCGCGTGGATCGTTGAGATGCACGGTGCAGTCCAGCAGCTTGCGGTTATGCAGGTTCACCTTCTTGGCCTTCTCACGGGCGAGTTTGGTGATGCCCGACATAGCCTTGCGCGCGCGCTCGCTCTCCTGCACCTTGTGCAGTATCACATCGGCTACCTCCAGGTTGCGGTGCAGGTAATTGTCGAGCTCACGCTTGATGAAATCACCCACAAATTTGGCTATCGACACCCCGTCGCCCATCTCGCGCGAGTTGAGCTTGACCTTGGTCTGCGACTCAAACACCGGCTCCTGCACCTTGACGGCTATCGCAGCCACCATACCCGAGCGGATATCGGCGTATTCGAAATTCTTGCCGAAATATTCCTTGATCGTGCGCGACACACTCTCCTTGAAGGCCGCCAGGTGGGTACCGCCCTGCACGGTGTTCTGGCCGTTGACAAACGAATAAAACTCCTCGCCAAACTGCTTGACATGTGTCAAGGCCACCTCTATATCATCGCCCGTGAGATGGATTATGGGATACAGCGGATCCTTGTCGAGATTCTCCTTCAGCAGGTCGAGCAGGCCGTGGCGCGAGATATAGCGCCGTCCGTTATAGATGAAGGCAAGTCCTGTGTTGAGAAACGAGAAATTCTTAAGCATACTCTCCACATAATCGCCACGGTAGGCGTAGTTAGGGAATATCTCGCTGTCGGGCGTAAACTTCACGAGTGTGCCGTTGGGCTCGTCTGTGGCCTCCAACGGCAGATCCTCGACAATCTCGCCACGGCTGAACCTCACCGTCTTGGCCTGTCCGTCGCGCACAGATGTGATCTCAAACGATGTGGACAGCGCGTTCACGGCCTTGAGGCCGACACCGTTGAGACCCACCGACTTCTTGAAAGCCGATGAGTCGAACTTCCCGCTGGTGTTCATCGTCGACACCGCCTTGAGCACACTGCCCAGAGGGATACCGCGGCCGTAGTCGCGCACGCTCACCGAGCCCTCCTCGGTGATGTCGATCACCACCTGCTTGCCATAGCCCATGGCGTATTCGTCGATTGAATTGTCGATCACCTCCTTGAGCAGCACGTAGATACCGTCGCCGAAATGCGAGCCGTCGCCCACGTTGCCTATATACATGCCGGGGCGTCTCCTTATATGCGTGCGCCAGTCAAGTGTCGTTATATTTGATTCGATGTAGCCGGGCACCTGCTCATCCTGGGCCCGGTTGGTAGTCTCGTCGGTCATATCACTGTTGTTTCTTTCGTCAATGCTGAGGGCGGTCTGCGCCATAAAGCACACAAAGTTACGAATTTTCTTTAAAATTGTAAGAATTTTTCGATTTTGTTGTATCTTTGCACTCGTGACACCCTCATTTTTACCGCTCCGATGCAACACCTTAAGCGCAATATACATGGTCTGGCAGCACTGTCCCCGCTGATTGTGTTTCTATGCCTTTATCTGGTCACATCCCTGGCGGTGGGCGACTTCTACAAGATGCCCATCACCGTGGCCTTTCTTGCCTCGTCGGTATATGCCCTGGCCATCACTCCGGGCATGACGGTGCGCAAACGCATCGACCTGTATTCACGTGGTGCCTCTGATTCAAACATCATGCTCATGATCTGGATCTTCGTCCTTGCCGGCGCCTTTGCCAGGAGCGCGGGCGCCATGGGGGCGATCGAGGCCACGGTCAATCTCACAATGCGCCTGCTGCCCGACGGGCTGCTCAATGCCGGGCTGTTCGTGGCGGCCTGCTTCATCTCCCTCTCCATAGGCACATCCGTAGGCACGATAGTGGCCCTGGTGCCCGTGGCGGCGGGCATCTCCCAGGCCACCGGCACCGACACGGCCTTTGTCACCGCCATTGTGGTAGGCGGAGCCTTCTTCGGCGACAACCTGTCGTTTATCTCCGACACCACAATAGCTGCCACACGTACACAGGGATGCAGCATGTCCGATAAATTCAAGACCAACCTGCACATAGTGCTGCCGGCCGCCATCGTCACATTGATATTCTATCTGGCCGACAGCTACGGCGACATGCCCCCCGTAATCGCTGATGAAGGCATAGATTATATTAAGGTCATCCCATATTTTCTGGTGCTCGTATGCGCTATCATCGGTCTCAACGTATCGCTGGTGCTCACCATCGGCATATTGTCGGTAGGCCTCACAGGCCTCGCCACAGGCAGTATCGGCGGATATTTCGGCTGGGTGGAGGCTATGGGCGAAGGCATAGCCGGAATGGGTGACCTGATAATAATCACCCTGATGGCTGGCGGTATGCTGGAGGTGATACGCCACAACGGCGGCATCGACTACATACTCCGCGCCATCACACGCCACATACATGGCCGTCGCGGTGCCGAGCTATCGATAGCCGCCCTGGTGAGCATCGCCAATATCTGCACCGCCAACAA
>CAZBWZ010000128.1:0-6307 GCA_964495725.1 uncultured Bacteroides sp. | reverse complement strand
CAGCCTCGTGGCGTATCCCGCAGCTATAACGATATTTTTCATAAGCAAAAAAACGGAAAGACCCGATGAATCCCGGTAAAACTCGATAAACCCCGATAAACCCCGATGAATCCCGATGAATCCCGATGAATCCCGAATGCCCCGAGTCCCCCGACATCCGGGATTCATCGGTTTATCGCGATACATCGGGATGTATCGCCTCATCCATCTCACCCCTCTATCCTCGCGCCGTCGGCGCTGCGGCAGATGTAGGCCCTGGCCGACTCCTTATATTGCGGAAATCTCTTGAGGTAGCGCTCCATCACCGTCGCGGCGGCGCCCTCGGCCTTGCCGGCCTCGACAAGGGCGACGCACGCGCCCTTGAAGCCCGCCCCCGAGAAGCGGCCGCCGTAGATGCCGTCCACCCCCGCCATCGACTCGTGCATGGCGATGAGCTCCGGCGAGCCGCACTCGTACTTCTCTATCGACGACCCGCAGCTGGCATCCGAGATGCGCCCCAGCCACTCAAGGTCGCCGCACTCCCAGGCCGTTACGGCCTCGCGCACGCGGCGGTACTCGCCGTAGAAATGCTCGGCACGCCGGCGGAAACGCGCCGGCAGACGCCCGGCGTGCTCGTCGAACTTCTCCCTGGGCACATCCCGCAGGAACGTCTTGTCCAGGGGCCGGAGCGGGGAGTCGTCGTAGGCCAGGATGTCCCACACCGCCGTCTTGCACTCCATCACCCTGAGGTTGTAGTCGCTGTTGACCAGCGAGCGCGTCAGTCCGCTGAAGAAGACGGCGATCCTGAACTCCGGCATCGACGGAGACGGCGGAATGAGCCTGTATTCGTTGGTGGCGCAGTCGAGCATCAGCAGGTGGTCGGCGCGGCCCAGGGCGATGCACGCCTGGTCGAGCAGGCCGTTGTTGAGGCCGATGTACTCGCGCTCGGCCTCCGAGGCCGTCAGCGCCACCTCCATGGGCGTGAGCTCTATGCCGTTGGCCAGGGCAAGGGCCATCACGTAGGCGATGAGCACGGCGGCGCTGCTCGACAGGCCGCCCACGGGCAGCGAGCCCTGCAGCACGCCGCTGATACCGCGGCGCAGACGGAAGCGCTTGCGCAACGCGTACTTGGCGCCGCGGGCGTAGTCGCCCCAGTTGTGCTGCCTCACCAGTGTCTCCTGGCGTATGTTGAAGTCGATCACACCCGGAAACGACCGGCTCTCGAGATGCACCGACCCGTCGTCGGTGACATCAAACCACAGGTCCACGCCCTTGTCGATGGCGAAGCCCGTCACCAGCCCGTGCTGGTGGTCGACGTGCGCCCCCACCGGACACACCCGGTAGGGCGCAAATACATGATACTCCATAATAAGTTATAGGTCAAAGTTATGAGTGATTAGGGTTTCTGTCAGTCTACATTCGTAACCCCTCACACTTGTCTCTGCGTGCTCGGCTCCTCTGCGTGAGGATCAGTGCTCGAGGTCGGCGATGCGGCATTCGAGGGTACGCAGCCGCTTCTCGAGGTCGAGGATACGGCGTTTCTCTTCGCTCGGCGCTCCTTTCAGTCGGCTTTTGATCAGGTCGAACACCTTGAATATGTATCTTGAGCCTTCGAGCAGGGCATTGGAGTACACACCATTCTTCTTGTAGGCCCGGGCATGTTCGGTCCATATCCGTTTGTGGCTGCTCATCCCCGATGATGACGCGCCTCCGGTACGCATCGTCACGAAATCCTTGCGTATATATCGTGTGTTGATCTTGTTGACGTACAGAAACCTGAGCATACACTCAAAGTCGGCCGCGATCTTAAACGAGGTGTCAAAGCTGCCTAACCGTTCATAGATCTTCCTCCGGCAATAAAAAGACGGATGCGCGGGCATTACGCCCATGTGCATTTTCCACAGGCGGAATCCCTTTGACGAATAGTATCTTACGCATCGGGCCAGATCGCTTGAGTCGACATAATGCACGTCACCGTACACAGCTTCAACCTTGCTGTCGTCAAAGGCTCTGGCGATGGTGGCGAGCGCATCGTCACACGAGAAGAAATCATCAGAATTGAGCAGACCCACCACATCGCCGGTCGCTGCTGCGATACCGGCATTCATGGCATCGTAGATACCATGATCCGGAGCTGAAATCACCTTGAGGCGACCGCGGTAACGCCCCTCATACTCCTTTACTATTTCGAGAGTATTGTCGGTGCTTCCGCCATCCTTGATAATATGCTCGAAATCACCGTAGGTCTGTGCGAGGACGCTCTCGAGAGTGTCGCGAAGAGTGGCACCGCTATTGTAGGTAGCGGTGATAATGGAAATCTTCATGTGTAAGGGTGTAAGAATTAGGACGGTCAGAATGCCTGACAGTCAGGGTATTGAGAAAGCCTACGGCTTTCGCCTTAATAAATCGGAAAAGGGTAGGGGCTAAGCAGTAATTTCAGCAGGCGGGGTGTGTCAGACCTTCTTGTCCTTCGCCGCGTTGGCCGGGGCGGTGATGGCAGCGTAAAATGCATCCTGATCGGGGCCATCGAGCTCGGCGATACATGCGCGCAACAGCGCCGAGCGCCAATGATTGCGGCCATATTCAGCCTCCTTGTTTGACAGGATGCTTGGCAGAGAACTCTTGATCACATCAATATCCTTGACGGGTTTAAGGACTGACGAACAGATAAACGACGTGACCATCGGTTTCAGTCGCTCATCCATATCGAGATTAGACCATTGCGACCTGAGCTTGCCCAGCAACACGGCATCTGTGACAACAGCCGGGTCGAATCCGAATGTGAAGTAATAAGCATCTCCTGCAATCATGCAATCTGCCTTGAGGAAGATTCCGTCAGGAAATTCTGTGTAATAGGGATGAATGAACAGGCCGCTGTCTTTAGTGCCCTTCTTCTGGTTGCACTTCCAGCACACAGGCACCAGATTGAGCCGGCATAGCGACAGCGCCCGCCATTTGTCTTTGTGCATGAAGTGGTCGAGTGTCTCAGGCATCGAGCTTCCGCAATACGGGCACACTCCCACATTCTTGTAAAGCTCGGTGGTGACGTGGACCATATCTCCGTGCTTATACATCACTTTGTCATCCTTGTAGCCCTTGTGTATCCTGTCGCGCGTCGCTTTAGGCAGGGCGGTATGCTGAGCTTGGGAGACAGCGCCACCTTGTGCATGATAATCCTCTACCAGAGAGACAAGCGAGGCTTTCTCGGCAGGTGTGATGATATTCAGGCTCACAAGCAGGTCGATGTCCTCGCCTACGGCCTTATCTTTGTCCGGTAGTTCGAGCGCCCACATCTTACCTGTCTTTATTATGGGATGACATCCACAGCTGCACAACAAAATGGATAGCCTGGATACTGATGTTGCCCATACACTCCTTGATGCGGCTTACTGCATCGGCGGCCGACGCGCAGTCATCGCAATCGAGATAGTTGTAGAGATTCCTGAGCGTATCGAAAAAAGAAATCCGATCGGTGGTGAGGTCGAATACCGCGGTCGAAATCTCGCCGAACGACTCGCAATAGGTCTCGATCCTGGGCTGCTGAAACTCGATGCTGCCGGCGATACGACGCACTATACGTATGTTTTCGCTGAGCATATCCTGCACGATCACGGGAGAATGGGAGGCTATGAGCATCACCGATGAATAGTGGGCGAGCAGTATCCGTAATTCCTGCATCAAGAAGCCCAGGAGCGGCCATTGCAAATGATTCTCAGGCTCGTCGAAGAGCACCATCGAGTTGGGCTTGCAATAGGCGAACGCATGAGTCATGGCGTGGATGAAGAATTTGTGCCCCGTGCTGAGCCTCCCGTACACATCGCTCCATGTATAGTCAATACCGTCATCGGCCCACCGGAGCTGCCGTAGCGGTTCGGATAGCTCCTCATGTCTTTCTTTTAGCCGCTTTATCATACTTTGCCACAATGCCTTACGTGAATCGGTGTGGATTATTTCACGGTATGCGGCGTGGGCTTCGTTGGCCAGTGCGGTGATCGGTTTGCGCGCTATGGTGTGCAGTCGTTTGTTATAGAGACAGTGGCGGTTGTCGTCCTCGCCGGTGTCTCTGTCAGTCTGCTGTTGCTTTTCGGCCTCCATCTGGTGCTTAAGTATCACCTTGGCCTCCTCCTCCACATCCCTGAATCCGCAGAAGATAAACCGGCCCGAGCGGTCGTTGACGGTCTGTGCCCACTGCAGCAGGTCGGTATGTGAAAGCTCACCGGGGAGCAGGAAGTTGTCAAATGGATTGTATGAGAACATCAGCAGCCTCGACATCGTGATGTCGGGAGGCTCTATCACACCTATTCGTTTGGCAAGTGTCTCTCTTTCATTGAGGTTGCTGTACATCAGAGCGGCGATATCGTACAGGGCCGAGCTTTTACCCGCACCGTTCTTTCCGATAAAGGCGATCGTGCCGTTGGGCAATCCCGGGATGTCGTCCACATCGAGAGGCGAAAATTTGAAGCGCAGAGTTGTGGATGAGCTATTGAGCTTGACTGTCAGTGTCTCCTGCCGGAGGTTATATTGAGACTGCTGGTCGAGCAGCAGACGGCGCCCTGTCTGTATGCCGAGACTATCCATGCCGGACTACCTCAGCACCGAGGTGTTGAAGCAATCATCGCCCTCCACAGCCTGATAGTATTCATCCTCAGCAGAGAGTATCATCCTCAGATTCTTGATAAACACGCCTCTGCGTTTGGCCGGAAGAAATCGGTGGAGCGACTCATACAGCCCTATCGAAGACGAAAACGAGTAGAAACCCTCGGGTAGCCTGGAGAACGGCTTATCTCCGAAATGATCCCACAGCAGAAACATCTCATCCACTTTCTGTCCCTGCCTCATGATATTAACAGGTCCGAGATACTGCGCTCCTTTACCTTTGTCGCCCGTGATCTTGGCTGTGGCATGCAGGTGATACTGAGTGTGGTAGTTGTAATCGTTCCACTTATCCTGTTCAAGCAGGAAATCCACATCATCCGCCTTATAGTATGACGCGTCCTGGAAATTCTGTTTTATCAGCTTGAAGAGCATAGCCATTTAGGAATCTAAGGAAAATATAGTCGTTCTTCGTGGTAATCACCCTACAAAGTTACTGATTCTTGATGAAATAGCAAAATTTATAAGTATGCTATATGTGGTAGCCACAACCATTAAAGTAAAGAGGAGGGATGATTGGGTAGGGGGTGTGCCATCCGACAACTTTAGGCCACAGACCAATGTGTTGATGGTCTGTGGCAGTATCTCTGACCATGCTCGGGAACATTCCTCTCCGATTGCCTAATCGAGAGCGCCGGGGAAGCCATGGCCGGGATCACCCCGTGCCTGACGTAAACTTGGACATACGCAAAATCCACAAAAACTTTTTCGAGATCTCGGCCTCGGTTTTTGCTTGTTTCTTTATGTTTTCGCGTGTGACATATTCATTATGTGGACCTGAATGATAGCGTTAGGGCGGAGACGCAATATTGTGGTATATATACCGTTTGGATAACAGACATCAAAATTGGATGCTTATGTGCTTCAAATATGACGGGGTCAAATTCCCATTAGATTGACATCAGTTTGAAGAGACAGGGATTTGTGATTTAAGTTCTTCGAGCTTAGTGTTAAACTGTCTGAATAGTGGCACCATGGATTGAATAAGAGCGTTTAATTTCTTGATGGAGGTATCAATTATTTTGAAAAATTCTTTGATACTGATATTCTCAATTAAATTGATCTGTAAAATTAAATCAGGATCCTTATGAGCCTCAGTTTTATGCCTGATTTCCTCTAATCGGGATTCATATTTTTCTAAATAAAAACGCAGTGATTTCAGGCTTGAATCATAATTGTTCACTGCTTCGTTGTCCTCGGGTCCTTTTAAACATTTGATCGGACGACCTAAGGCTTTGCAAAACATGATACACTCATAAAGAAGCGTGCAGATTCTACGGATATGCACCCTTACTTCCCAATCATCATAGATTGTTATCATGTTTTTATAAGCTACCATTATGTCAAGATAATACAGTATCAATTTACCGTTGATTTCATACAGTATATTCTCGTTTTTCAAAAAGTCAACGTATTCCTTTACACAGGGATGGTTGATGTCAGAGAAGACTGCAATCTGCTTGAGATTCGATTCTCTCCAACTTATAAGATCATCCAGCATATACTGACTTGTACATATCGTCTCCCTTGTCAGTTTTACAGCATCAATTTTTTCTTCATCACTCAAAAGCTGTGACAACTCAAAATTATGAAAGGAATCAATATATTTCATATCCCGTGTATTATAGGTAAAACAAAAAATACATGTGCAAAATGTGGAGAGCAAATAAAAGAC
>CAZBWZ010000127.1:0-6376 GCA_964495725.1 uncultured Bacteroides sp. | reverse complement strand
AAAAATGGCTTACGTAATCACTGATTCTTGCGTTGCTTGCGGCACATGTCTTCCCGAGTGCCCTGTAGACGCTATCTCTGAAGGTCCCATCTATCATATCGATCCCGACACCTGCATCGAATGCGGTACATGCGAATCGGTATGCCCCACCGGAGCTATCCTTCCTCCCCAATAATGGCGTGATAAGCCAGCAGACAAATAAAAGGGTTGCATCTCGATGCAACCCTTTTATTTGCTGTATACCTGCGTCACTGTCAAGATTCGAGCTGCGTGAGGCCTAAGGCGAGCACGCTGACAGACGCCGGCGAGGCGGTGGCGAGCGCACGCACCGCTTCGGCTACCGACGCTCCGGTGGTGATTATGTCATCCACGAGCAGCACATGTCGGCCGGTATATAGCTCGGGGTGTGGAGCAGTCATCGTATCCCGTACGGCTGCGTAGCGCATCCCCAGGCTGTGACGTGCCTGCACGCCGTGGCCGCGGGCTCTCAGCGCATCCACCACCGGCAAGCCCGTGATATCGGATATGCCCCGGCATACCTTCTCGGCCTGATTATAGCCTCGCCTCAGTTTCTTCCACCAGTACATCGGCATGGGAGCCAGCATATCCAGACTGTCGAAGAAGCCATCAGGCTTGAGTTCGGTCGCGCACTTCCGTCCTAACTCGCGTGCCAGGTCCGGCAGATCGCCATACTTGGCGTCGATTAGCAGGTGGGAGTAAGCCGATCCCTTGCGGTATTCATACCAACCGGCGGCGCGGTCAACCTTGCAATGGTGACCGAGCCGCCGGTGTATGATATTGAAATCTGATCGATGCAGTGACAGACGCGGCAGATCGAGATCGCAGCCCAGGCACATGATGCTCTCGCCCGCTGTTAGCGAGCATCCGCATATCCTGCACACGCGCGGCGCCAGGATATGTGTCAGTGCCTCGACCAGCCTTGACACGCCGTGTATCAGTCGGTGATGAGGTTCTTGCCAGTCATCTCGGCCGGCTGAGGCATGCCCATGATGTGGAGTATAGACGGGGCCACGTCGGCCAGGATACCGTTCTCCACTTTAGCATTCTTGTCCTCGGTCACGTACACAAACGGCACGGGATTGAGCGAGTGGGCGGTGTTGGGTGTGCCGTCGGCATTCAGGGCATGGTCGGCATTGCCGTGGTCGGCAATGATGATAGCCTCGTATCCGTTCTTTATGGCAGCCTCGATCACATCCTTCACGCAGGCGTCGATAGCCTTGACGGCCTTCTCGATAGCCTCGTATACGCCGGTGTGGCCCACCATGTCGCCGTTGGCGAAATTGACCACGATGAAATCGTATTTCTCAGAATTGATGGCGTCAACAAGCTTATCCTTCACCTCAAAGGCGCTCATCTCGGGCTTGAGGTCGTAGGTGGCGACCTTGGGTGACGGCACAAGGATACGGTCCTCGCCCTCGAACGGAGCCTCGCGGCCGCCGTTGAAGAAGAAGGTGACGTGGGCGTACTTCTCCGTCTCGGCGATGTGCAGCTGATGCTTGTCGTTCTTCGACAGGTACTCACCCAGGGTATTCTCCACATTCTCTTTGTCAAAGAGTATATGCACGCCCTTGAATGACGCATCATACGGGGTCATGCAATAATATTGCAGATCGGGGATGGTGTGCATTCCCTCATCGGGCATGTCATGCTGTGTGAGCACCACGGTGAGCTCCTTGGCACGGTCGTTGCGGTAGTTGTAGAAGATCACCACATCGCCAGCCTTGATGGTGCCGTCGACAGTGCTGTTGTTGATAGGCTTGATGAATTCGTCGGTCACGCCCTCGTCATAGCTCTGCTGCATGGCCTCCACCATGTCGGTGGCCTGTTTGCCCTCGCCGTTGACGAGCAGGTCGTATGCCACCTTAACACGCTCCCAGCGCTTGTCGCGGTCCATCGCGTAGTATCGGCCGATGATCGAGGCAATCTTGCCGGCGCTCTTGTCGCAGTGGGCCTGCAACTCTTCTATAAAACCTTTGCCCGAGTGCGGGTCGGTGTCACGTCCGTCCATGAAGCAGTGGAGATACACATCCTTCAGTCCGTACTGTGCGGCGATATCGCAGAGTGCGAACACATGATCGAGCGACGAATGCACGCCACCGGTAGATGTCAGGCCCATGAAGTGGATGCCCTTGCCGGTGCGCTGGGCGTACTCAAATGCACTCTTGATCTCGGGATTCTGCAGTATGGTGCCGTCCTTTATAGCCTTGTTGATCTTCACGAGGTCTTGATACAGCACACGTCCGGCGCCGATATTCAGGTGACCTACTTCCGAATTACCCATCTGTCCGTCGGGCAGACCTACATTTTCGCCTGAGGCCTGCAGCTGGGAGTGAGGATATGTCTCGAGCAGATGATCCCAGTAGGGTGTGGGTGTGTTGTAAATTACATCGCTCTTTGATTTGTCACCGATGCCCCATCCGTCAAGGATCATCAGTAATGCTTTTTTACCCATATTTCAGTGAATTTTAGATACTTGTTTTAGATACAGAGGGCAGCGTGCCTGCCTTGTCTCATTGTGATTATTAAATTGAATCGCGGTGTCACCGCGCTGAGGGGCGCAGTGTCACCGCTAATATAACGTGTGGCCTCAGCATAATGTTGAGGCGATACCGTCAGAATGGCAGATCGTCGGTGGGCTGTGAGGGAGTCATCGGGGGGGGAGGAACTGCGCCGGGATATACCGGAGCGGCAGCCGGAGCACCGGGATATGCGGGAGCAGCAGCCGGAGCACCATAAGCCGGAGCGGCGGGAGCACCGGGATAAGCGGCGGCGGGATCTGCTGCCGGCATAGGCTGCGACGTCATGGGGTCGTCATATTTCCAGCCACGGATTGATGTGTACCAGCGGCCCTGATATTCACGGCTCTCGATATCGAAATAGAGTCGAATCACCTGACCCACCTGCAGAGGAAACTGGTCGGCCTTTTCGCCGAAGAAATCAAAATGAATCTTTTTGGGATAAGTCTCCTGAGTCTCGAGCACGTATTCTCTTTTTTTCCAGTTGTTTCCGTTTTTTGATACGCCTGATACCTCAGGTAGTGCGTAGATGATTTTTCCTACTATGTCCATATTCTTATTTTTTGTTTGAGTATGCAAAGATATGAAAATAGCTCGGGATGTGAAAGTAAATTTTTATAAAAATCATCTGCCTCTCGTTGTCAGAGGCTTCAAATAATGAGATAAGGTGTAGAAACCTGCATTAAATGAATCTGGAAGCTAAAAAAATAGTCGTAGATTTACATTGTGGATTTATATTTATGTAAAACAAAATCCGTAAATTTGCGTAGTAATTTACTGATAAAATCCTTGTTTTTGGTAATGGTGGAGTCAAGAATAGCCGTACTTATCAAGAGGATGATACTCTTCAGGGCTATGTCATAGACCTTCAGAAATTTGAGCGTCTGCTTAGACAGGGTATCCGCTCTGGCAATGTTGAAATAACAGAAAAAGAGATTTTAACCAATAAGAAATTTGACTTATGAGAACCGCAAATATCTCTTTGCAGGAATTTTTTGACGAAATTCCACGTGAGAAGCGTGAGGAAACACGCCTGTCCTTTGCTATCTCCAATAGATTGGATGCCCTTATGCGTGAAAAAGGATTGAACAAAAAACAGTTTGCAGAGGCAGTTGGTAAACGTCCCAATGGAGATTACCCGATGGTTAAGAGGGGAGCAAAATTTTACAATCGCCACTATTGCCATGCTGTCTACTTTTTTCGGACAGCCGATAATCGCGGTTCAATAACAATACTGAAGCCGATCTTACTTTAATCTTTGTTCAGTTGAGCAGGAGATCGTCGAGAGGCCGCTTGGGCACGCACTGGCGGTCGGTGTCGTCACGGAAATACTTTATATCGCCGTCGGACTTGATATCGGTGAGAGCCACCTTCTCGGCCGGTGCGCCTAAGGCATAGACATATAGCGGCTTGCACCAGCCGGGGAGATCGAGAGCTGTGGCCATGCCGGCTACGTTGAACGACTTGATGATGCATCCGCCCAATCCCATCGCGGTGGCTCCGAGTGATATGGCCTGTAGCTGCAGGCCGTCGTCGCAGAGACAATTTGATGTGATACGTGTGTCGAGACACTGCACCATGTAGGCCGCCGGCCTCTGTGCAGGCTCCGGTCCGGCCCAATCCTTGTAATATCCGGCCCATGCGAGCAGCGGAAACACCATGTCGCACTGCCGTGCATCGGTCACAAGGTAATATTTCAGAGGTTGCAGATTGCGGCCCGATGAGCAATATCGTGTAAGCCCGACAAGGCTACGCAATGTCTCGTGGCTGATCTTCACGGAGTTGTCAAAACGCCTTACGCTGCGGTCCTGTCTTAGCAGCAGCGACAGCGATTCAAATAAATTGTTGTCAGTATTCATATTATCATTGTTATGTGTGGGGAGGATACTGCTCGACCCGCTGGGGGAAGCGTACGGGAGCCCGGCTGCAAAGATAATCAAAATGTAGTTGTAAATGTGAATTAATATAGGTAATTTTGCCGGATAATTACTGGCGGTCGCTATCCAATCCGCCACCTCAAAGCCATAACAAATAAAAGAAATGAGCAAACCCATAGTGCTGAGCGGAATACGCTCTACCGGAAACCTTCACCTTGGCAACTATTATGGTGCCCTCCGCAATTTCGTGCGTATGCAGGACGACTACGACTGCAACTACTTCATAGCCGACCTCCATGCCCTCACCACCAATCCCGACCCATCGCAGCTTCACGCCAGCGTGCGCCAGATCCTGGCCGAGTATCTCGCCGCAGGTCTCGATCCCGATAAGGCAACCATATATATTCAGAGTGATGTGCCAGAGGTGTCGGAGATGTATCTGCTGCTTAACATGCATGTAGGCATAGGCGAACTGATGCGCACCGCGTCATTCAAGGACAAGGCCCGCAAGGCCCTGGGTATCACCACGCAGGCCCAGGGCGATGACGACGAGGCCTTTGAGAAGGAAATCATCGGCGCATCGACAAACAAGCGTGTCAACGCCGGGCTGCTCACATACCCCACGCTGATGGCTGTGGATATCCTGATACAACGTGCCGACCTCGTGCCCGTGGGCAAGGATCAGGAGCAGCACCTTGAGCTCACACGCCGCTTCGCCCGCCGTTTCAATTCGTTCTATGGTGTTGATTTCTTCAACGAGCCGCAGAATTTCAACTTCGGCGCGGCTGCTGTCAAGGTGCCCGGTCTCGACGGCAGCGGCAAGATGGGCAAGAGCGAGGGCAACTGCATATATCTCGTCGACGATCCCAAGGTGATACGCAAGAAAGTGATGCGCGCCACCACAGACGAGGGCCCCAAGGAACCCAATTCACCCATGTCGCAGCCCGTGGCCAATCTCTTCTCGTTGCTCGAACTCACCAGCACGCCCGATGTGGTGGAGCACTTCCGCAACGCTTACGCAGACTGCTCGATACGCTACGGCGACCTCAAGAAACAGCTTGCCGAAGATATCGTCAACACCACGGCGCCTATCCGCGAGCGCGTGAGCGCCATCCTTGCCGACGACACCTATCTGCGCAATGTAGTGGCACGTGGTGCTGAGAAGGCGCGCGAGCGTGCGTCGGCCACCCTCGGCGAGGTGCGCCGCATAATGGGTATCACAGGTATCTGAGATCAGCCCGCGGCCATCTTTACTGCACATTTCACAATGATAAACAACACAGTGGCGGCTCCCACAGCAATGGCGGGGGCCGCCGTTGCTTTATGATTACGGCCGGTTGTGGCGACATATCGCGTAACCAGCCAGTAGCACAGGTAGCTGTAGCCCGCGCCGATGAGCGCGCCCGCCATGATGTCGCCGGGATAGTGTACCCCCAGATACATGCGCGAATAGCACTGGCCTATGGCCCACAGCCAGATGCACACCGTGTAAGTGCGCCCGGGTATCAGCAGCGAAGAGAACAGAGCGAGGGCCACGGCATTGGTGGCATGGCATGACGGAAAGCCATAGTTGCCGCTGCGGTATCCGTCAACGATATGCACCAGCGGACTGATGATATTGTCGGGATGCGTGGGCCTGAGCCTCTGTACCACCGGGCGTATGATGGAATTGCATGTGAAGTCGGATAGGCCTACCGCCACGCCCACGGCGATGACGAAGATCAGGGCGCGCCGCCATCCGTAGACCCACCATAGCGTGGCGGCTATCGACACATACAGGGGCACCCACACGCCTTTGCCCGAGAAAGCCTTCATCAGCGGGTCGGCCACCTCATGATTGAATCCGTTGATAAGCAGCAGCAGCCATGTGTCAAATTGCAATATGTTGTCGATTATCCATTCCATAATTTATATCATGATATTTCCGAATTTTCTGCAAAAGTAATAAATTTGCAGATGTAA
>CAZBWZ010000126.1:0-6427 GCA_964495725.1 uncultured Bacteroides sp. | reverse complement strand
TTCCCGGCCTTGCTCCAGACCTTTTTTAAGACCTTTCTCCTCTGCCGCGCTTATGGTGTTGACGTAATCGCGCATGTTCTTAAGCGACGCCTCGTAGGCCATCCGCTGCTCGTGCGAGAAACCGGCGATCTCCGCTACCTTAAAGAAGCGCTCGAATATATTGTCGCGCAGCTCCCTGGGCTTCTCGTCGAGTCGGGCAAGATTCTTTATCACATACAGCCAGTGGTCAGAGAGGGTATCGAGCTCACCGATTTCCTTGTTGAATTTCGGCATCTCAAGATAAATGTATGTGAGCTTGTCGTAGAATACACGGTGGGTGTTGATGTCGGTCAGCTTCACCACATGCTTGAATTCAGGGTCGCACGCGTTGTCGGGCATCACGAAGTTGATAAACGCCACGGTGTAGATCGAGGGCAGCCGGTAATCCCACTCTCCTTTCTTCGCAGCCTCCTGCATCGGGAATGACGAGTAGTAGACCGTGCGGTCCAGTAAATATCGCTGGTAGGCATTCTGCATCTCCACTATAAGGTGTGAGCCGTCCGACGTCTCGCAATAGAGGTCATAGATGGCCTTGCGGTCACCGGCCGTAAGACCGAACATCTCTGTATTCTTATAAGTTATGTCGACTATCTCGTCGTCCCTTCCCAATAGCGAGTTAAGGAAAGATATCAGAAATTCCTTATTTTCCGCCGAGCCAAACAGCAGCTTGAATCCGAAGTCGGTAAACGGATAGATATATTTCTCTGTGCACATATTTAACGGAGTTTTCAGAAACGCCTGCAAGTTACAGAAAAAATTGCACGCCTGCAAATTTTTACCTAACTTTGCAATTCGGAAATAAATGAATCTGTGTGAGTGACATAGATTAACGTATACTCGATATCTAACACATCCCTATATCAGTTATGGATCTTTTTGAAACAGTCAACGAAGGTATCAAGCAGGCTATGAAGGCCCGCGACCGCGAGCGTCTGAACGCGCTCCAAGGCATCAAGAAAGAATTTCTCGAAGCCAAGACAGCTCCGGGAGCCAACAACGAGCTGCCTGACGACAAGGCCCTCGCCATCATAGTGAAAATGGCCAAGCAGCGCCGCGAGAGCGCACAGGTATACAAGGACAACGGACGCGATGAACTCGCCGCCGGCGAGCTGGCCGAACTGGCCGTGATCGAGGAATTCCTGCCCAAGGCCCTCTCTGACGAGGAGCTTGAGGCCGAGCTCCGCGCCATCATCGCCGAGACCGGAGCCGCATCGCCCCGCGAGATGGGCAAGGTAATGGGTGTGGCCACCAAACGTCTGGCCGGACGTGCCGACGGTAAGGTCATCTCAGCCAAGGTAAAGGAGCTGCTCAACTGAGCGGAGCATCGGCAGGCTGGGATCAATCCCGCAGCTCCAACCTGCTACATACCTAATATACTATAACTTATCACCTACAAAACATACCAAGCGATGCTAACAATACAGCAGATTAAGGAAAATCCCGAACATATCATCGAGCGACTCGCAGTGAAATGCTTCGACGGCCGCGAACCCATCGAGAAGGTGGTGGCCCTCGACGACGAACGCCGTCGCCTGCAGCTCAACAACGACACCATGCGTGCCGAACTCAACAAACTCGCAGCCGAGATCGGAAAGCTCATGAAAAACGGCGAAAAAGACAAGGCCGAGGAAAACAAGGCCCGCGTTGCCGCCATCAAGGAAGAGCAGAAACAGATCGAGACCCAGCTGGGCGAGATCGAGACCCGGATACGCGAAATACTCCTCACCGTGCCCAATGTGCCGTGTGATGCCGTGCCTGCAGGCCGTTCGGCCGAAGACAACGTGGTAGAGCTCACAGGCGGTGTCATACCCGAGCTGCCTGCTGATGCGCTGCCCCACTGGGATCTGGCCAAGAAATACAATCTCATCGACTTCGACCTGGGCGTGAAGATCACCGGCGCCGGATTCCCGGTGTACACAGGCAAGGGCGCCAAGCTGCAGAGAGCGCTCATACAGTTTTTCCTCGACGAGGCTTCTGCCGCCGGATACCTTGAGATCCAGCCCCCCTATCTCGTCAACGAGGCCTCGGGCTACGGCACAGGCCAGCTGCCCGACAAGGAAGGCCAGATGTATCACTGCAACCTCGACAACCTCTACCTGATACCCACCGCCGAGGTGCCAGTCACCAATCTATACCGCGACGTGATACTGCCCGCAGACAAGCTGCCCGTCAAGAATTGCGCCTACTCGGCATGCTTCCGCCGCGAAGCCGGCAGCTACGGCAAAGATGTGCGCGGCCTCAACCGCCTGCACCAGTTTGACAAGGTGGAGATCGTGCGTATCGAGAAGCCCGAAAATTCTTATGCCGCACTTGAGGAGATGAAAGCCCACGTGCAGGGGCTGCTCGAAAAGCTCGGTCTGCCCTGGCATATACTGCGTCTGTGCGGCGGCGACATGAGCTTCACATCGGCCATCTGCTTTGACTTCGAGGTATATTCAGCCGCCCAGAAGCGCTGGCTTGAGGTATCGTCGGTATCCAACTTCGAGACCTATCAGGCCAATCGCCTGAAGTGCCGCTACCGTGGCGATGACAAGAAGACTCACCTCTGCCACACACTCAACGGCTCGGCACTGGCTCTGCCGCGTATCGTGGCCGCCCTGCTCGAAAACAACCAGACACCCGAGGGCATCGTCGTGCCCGAGTGCCTGCGCAAGTACACTCATTTCGACATCATCGACTGATACCGTCGGTAAATATGAAAAGAAACGTCGCTGCCACGTGGCAGCGACGTTTCTTTTCATTTATCGATAAGGTTGCGGATGATCCACCACCCGATATATACAAATAGGTAGGCCATGACCAGAATCCGCAGCAGGCGTGAGTCGAGAGACATGCGCCTGACCAGCGATAGCCACGCGATAGCTATGAAGAGCCCTACCAGCACCGGGGCCATGGCATTGTAGGCCAGCGCATCCGTCAGCCGTCCGTGCAGCAATGCGTGGAGGGCGCGTGTGTTGCCGCATGACGGACATTGCAGTCTGGTGAGCGCGTGAAACGGACACTTGGGCATCCACCAACTATTTTCGGGATTGTATCTGTACACCAGATACAATCCCGAAAATATCATGATTGCAAACAGCAGACGCCAGAATGTACGCACCCTGTTATTGCAAGTTAAGCGCACTGAATATCACGGCTCCGTAGAACGCCCATACAATTACATTGGCCAGGACACCGAGCACCACAGACACTATGCACCATGTCTTGGCCTTGTTGGAGGAGGCGACTGAAGCGACATAGTTGCCTGCGTTGTACGCACTGTCGGTCTGCGATGAATATACGATAGCCGCTATGCCGGTGGGCAGACAGCAAAAGAGTGTCACGAGTATCGAGAACACAAGATAGTTGCTGGGCTTGGGAGGCATACCGCCCCCGTTGTTGTATCCGCCCTGATTATATCCGTTGGGATTATAACCTCTCTGATTGTAATTTGGAACTTCGTTATAGGCCATATTATCGTGATTTATTAATTAAGTATGCCACCCGGGTCTTATTCCGGGCATCTGGTCAAACGTTTATTTCTTGATTACGGCAGATGAGGATGTGCCATCGGAATATGTAACGCGCATGATGTAGACACCAGATGTGGGATCAGCCACCTTGCGGCCGTCGATCATGTAGTATTCCCTGGCCACTACATCGAGGTCACGCGAGATGCCGCTTACCGACGCACTGTTGCATACGGGATAATACTCGTCGACAGCCGAGATGGCATCAGAGTTTCCACCCTTCATCACATCCTCCACCAGAGAATTGATGTATACCTCAAGATTGGTGTACATGCCTTTGGTGTCGATGGTCTTGGTGGCGCCGTCGCTCTTGTCGGCAGGATTGAGGTTGTTGGCTGTCTCCCATGCGTCGGGCATACCGTCGCCATCGGTATCTGTGAGCGCGGGCAGTGATTCAAGAGCCGGGAATCCGTGGCTGCCGTCGGCGTAGGTCACGTCGTCCTGCGAGTTGATGAATCCCTTGCTGTTGCCGCTGCCCGTGAATGATGCCGTGCCTGTGCGTGTGTCATTGACCATGATGGCATCGTATTCGTCGCGGTGCAGGCTGGCTCCGGCATATTCGAGCACCTTCTCAAAGGCCACCTCGGCTGAATGGGTTGTGGTCGGGGGCACATCGAGCGGTGCGTCGAGATGCAGCATGGCCTTGTGCTCGTCAGTATTTTTATATGTGCCGTCGTTGCCGCCGGTGTCAATCTGGTTATAGATACCGTAGGTCCAGTTGTCGCCGGTCACATCAGCGTATCCGGTGTTGACATTGCCCTCTACCCAGAGTTTGGCCCAGGTGTGGAGCATTGGCTTCCAGCTGTTCCATGCCACGGTCACGGCGTTGCCGTCGACAGTGAATGTATTGGCCTCCATATCCACGGGGTATTCCTTGCCCTGGATCTTGATATAGTAGTCCTCGCCCACGGCGCGGCAAGTGACGTTGCCCTCCTTGATATTGGTGCCCATCACCTGATTGTAATTCTTGGCGGTGTTGGCCTTGTCGAGGCAATAGTCCATGGTGCGGATATTCAGGGCCACGATGCGCTTGCCCTTGGTGCCTGAGGGAGATGCGGAGCCGGGCTTGTAGTAGTTGTTGACTACATTTACATTCATGCCCTCTCCGCCGTAGCAGCCGTTGCCACCGTAATTATATATCACGTTGTTGCGGTAGTCCATGCGCTCATCGGTCTGTGTGCCGGGGCGGGGACCGAAACGCGGTGTGCGAGCTGTGTGGTGCATCACGGCATTGTGGTGGTAGGATGCGCCCGAGCCGCCCCAGTTGCCTCCGTAGCCGTGGCTGCCCTTGCTGTGGCCCGAGTTGACGAGACTCTGCTCCACCAGACACCACTGCACCGAGGTATTCTTGCTGCCGTAGACCGACAGACACTCGTCGATACTCCAGCTCACCGAGCAGTGGTCCACGATGATGTTCTTCTTGTCCATGCCTCCGAGACCGTCGCCCTCATGAGCGTTGGGATTGGTCTTCAGGGCCTCGTTGCCCAGACGGAAACGCATGAAGCGGATGATGACATTGTCGGCCGCGATCTGGAATGGATAGTCGGCGATGCATATGCCGTCGCCGGGAGCCGTCTGGCCGGCTATGGTCACATCGCCGCGGCTGAGTTTGAGCTGTGATGTGAGGTGTATGGTACCCGATACATCGAATACGATGGTACGCTTGCCGCTTTTCGAGCAGGCCCATCTGAAAGTGCCTTCCTGAGTGCCGTCTTCGAGAGTGGTGACATGATATACAGCGCCTCCGCGGCCACCTGTGGTGGTGTAGCGGGCAAAGCCCTCGGCTCCGGGAAACGCAGGTGTGTCTTCAGCGATTGCGGGGATAGCCATAGCGGCCATCGCCGTCAACAGTAATAGTGGTTTCTTCATGGATTGAATATTCAATTAAGTTTTGACTTACAAAAGTACACAATTTTTGTCTATTTTCAAACAGTCAGTTGCTTATATTTATAATTATTATTAAAGGAGCAAGGAGACATGGTAATTGTTACATACAGCTGCATGGGTGTAATATGAGCGGGCTTAGTTGTGACTATTTTGTTACAATTTAAGATGGCGATTTATTCAGTGAAAAAAAATTATTGAATTAATCAATTTATAATTAATATATTGATTCTATAATTACAAAAAAATTTGCACAAAAATAACTGTTACAAAACAATGGCATAAATTTTAAAGTTATAATGGCAAACAAAACGAGAATATACATCACATCACTTAACTCACAACGATTAATCACAACAAGATTAAAATACACCGTCATGAAATTTTCAGGCTTTATATCCACTATATTTTCAGGAATTTTCATCTCAGTGACACACCTGATCGATGCCATCAGCTTCTCGACCTCCCTACCCCAAGTCAGTCCTGTAAGGGTTGTGGTCCGATATGATCAGTCAAGTATCCGACATTGGCATTGAAAAGAAGTTTTATTGATTTTGAAGTTTGTTTGATTTTGATATTTTGATTTTGAAGTTTTTTGATTTTCGTTAATAATATATCCCGTTTAAGTCAAAATAGACTCCCATACCCTTTACTCTTAATCACATCAGGCCCGCGCCGCAGTCGTTACTGTAGTTCGGGCTGCTTTTTTATGTAGATACTTCATCACAACAAGTTATCAACAATGTAGATAACTTATACAACCACCTATAATACAAATATATCACATGTAGATAACATGTAAATAACGTGTAGATAACGTGTAGATATACCTGTCAATACCAATATATCAAAAGTGACTTATCTCAAACATCCACTTACATATTTACAGCTAATGACACTGTATCAAGATTCAAAATTTGTAGGGACATATGCCTTTGGCTACAGTACATGACATTTTTTAAATAACTAATGGATAGCCATATGGCTATCCATTA
>CAZBWZ010000125.1:0-6504 GCA_964495725.1 uncultured Bacteroides sp. | reverse complement strand
TCGGCAAAGTTACGAAAAAAAGCCGGAATTGACACCGCGGGCCGCATAATATTTGCGGCCCGCGGGCATTTTGTCAGTATGGCGGCAATCAACCTGCCATTATGTATTTTTAATCACGGAAAAATCCGGCGGTCAATTCTTGTCATGTGTGGCTCTGAGGGCATCGAGCACCTTTTTGTCGATTTTCACCTTGTAAGTCTTGTGGAGCCATTGCAGCCATTCTTTTTCGAGCAGTGTCTGATAGTCGGTGAGCACCTGACCCTTGACATCGAGATACTCCTCGGGCTGATTGATTATCTTGTCGGCGAATGAGAAGTAAGTCTTATATGAGATATTCTTAAGGTCGGGCTTCTCGGCGCCGAACGCAAGATAGTCGGTGATCTGGTTCTCTCCCTTGCCGGCTATCACGCGCTCTACCTTGACGTTGTTGCCGAATGCGTCCTTCATCAGCGATATCAGCTGCTGCTGGTCGATTTTCAGGATATCAGCCTTGGGATATGTGGTGTCGAGGAGCTTGCGGGCCTCGTCGGCTATGGAGTCGCTGGTGGCGAATACTACGTATGCCTTGAATCGTGGAGATTCCCATGTGGTGTAATTCTTCTTATTCTTGTTGAAGAATCTGGTGAGGCCCGGCGTGTCGTTGGCGGCCTTGTCCCAAACCTTCTGCTGCGATACGTCGAACAGGAGGATACCGTCGCTGTACTCGTTGAGGAGGTTGCGGTAGGCTGGTACCTCGGCTGCGAGTTTGTCGATATATGCCTCGGTCAGGGCTGAGTTGAAGGCGATCTCGGCCGCGCGGTCGGCGTATGCCTTGACCATGTCGGCGGTCATGCCGTCGCGCAGGGGCACCGGAGCCAGAGCCTGTCCTATGGTGGTGGTCGCGGATCCGATAGTGAATATCGGTGTGTCGAGGTCCTTGAGGGCGTTGATACATGCGGCGTTGATCTCATTGCCGCAGTCGGCGAGCACGTGTGCCACGGCTGCTTTGTATGCCGGGTCTATGGATGCACCGATCGAGGCGGCATATCCGTTGAGACGGGCGGTCACCGGCTCGTTGCGGCGGCTGTCCATGGCGATCTGGCCCTCGAATATGGGCTTCATCTCATCAAACGGGCGCTTGCCTCTCTGACCGAGCTTGTGTACGATGTGATATCCGAAGCGAGTCTTGAACGGACGCGAGATGGAATCGACGGGCATGGCGAAAGCCACACTGTCGAATTCGTGTACCATCTGTCCCGACCCGAACCAGTCTATAAGGCCTCCGTTAGTGGCCGAGCCCTTATCCTGCGAATGTTTGCGTGCCACTGACGAGAAATCGGTGCCCGTAGTGGTGACTACGCTGTATAGCGAGTCGGCACGGGCCGATATCTCGGCCAGCTTGGCCGAGTCGCCTCTTGAGGTTAGCAGCAGTATGTGCTCCACCTTTACCTCGCCCAGGGAATTGCGACGTTTGTCGGGACGCACCAGGTGATAGCCTATTCCGGAATTGATCACTTGCGAGATCTGCCCCAAGGGTGTATCATATGCAGTCTTCTCGAATGCCCATGGATATGTGCCGGCACCGGTGACCCATCCCATTGATCCGCCTTTGGCTGCGGAGTAATTGTCGACCGAGTTTTCAGTGGCGGCCTGCTCGAATGTGATCTTGCCGTCGAGTATGAGCTGACGCAGTGAGTCGAGTTTCTCGCGTCCGCGCGGATCCTGTGCCGGCAGCATTATATGGCTTACCCACACATCCTCGTCCTGGTGGGCGTATGCCTCGTCGAGCAGTGAGCGGTACACAGCTGAGTCGGTGAGATAAGGCTGGGCGAGATCCTGCCTGAATTTCTTGAGCTCGGCGCGGAATGAGGTAGTGGTGTCTATCTCACAGGCCAGAGCGTCGGCCACCTTTAATTTGTAGTTGACAAACATGTCGACATATTGGTCGAAAGATAGCGGAGTGAGCTGCTGGGAGTTGTTTTTTTCGTAGAGGTAATTGAATTCGCTGACATATACATCATGGCCGCCAACGTTCATCAGCACTGTATTGTCTGATAATGTCTGTGCGGCGATACCGGCCGATACGGCGGTAAGTGCAGCAATGGTCAGAATCTTTTTCATCGGGATGATGTTAGGCTGTAGTTTTTTTTCTGTTTCTGGTCGTATGGTCTGTAGCGCTGATAATTACAGCGCTATGGTATATAACGCCTGATAAGCGGATTTATTATAAGTAAGCGGCGGCGGAGTGGCATGAATAGCCTCCGCCGCCGTGTAGGGTCGGATGTGAGACGGGTATCAGCGTTGCGAGCTGCTGTAGTTGGGAGCCTCGCTTGTGATGGCCACATCGTGAGGATGACTCTCGTTGATACCGGCGTTGGTGATACGTGTGAATTTGGCCTTATGCAGGGCATCTATGTCCTTGGCTCCGCAGTAGCCCATACCGGCCCTGAGGCCTCCGAGCATCTGGTATACCACCTCGAATAGGGTGCCCTTGTAAGGCACGCGTGCGGCGATGCCTTCCGGCACGAGTTTCTTGGTGTCGCTTTCGGTCGACTGGAAATAGCGGTCCTTCGAGCCCTTCTCCATGGCTTCGAGCGAGCCCATGCCGCGATAAGCCTTGTATTTACGGCCGTTGTAGATTATTGTATCGCCGGGCGACTCCTCCACTCCGGCAAGCATGCCTCCGAGCATCACACAGTAGCCGCCGGCGGCGAGAGCCTTGACTATATCGCCTGAGTAGCGGATGCCACCGTCGGCGATGAGGGGCACACCGGTACCCTCGAGAGCCTTGGCCACATCATAGACAGCTGTGAGCTGCGGCACACCTACACCGGCGATGATGCGGGTGGTGCAGATAGAGCCCGGGCCGATACCTACCTTCACGCCGTCGGCGCCGTTATCCACGAGATACTTGGCGGCTTCGCCGGTGGCGATATTGCCTACTACGACATCGATATCGGGATATTTGGCCTTGACGGCCTTGAGCACGCCGATCACTCCCTTGGAGTGTCCGTGGGCGGTGTCGATCACCAGAGCGTCCACTCCGGCGGCCACGAGGGCATCGGCACGGTCCATGAAGTCATTTGTGACACCGATACCGGCGGCCACGCGCAGACGTCCGAGCGAGTCCTTGCAGGCGTTGGGCTTGTCTTTGGCTTTGGTAATGTCTTTGTAAGTGACCAGGCCTATGAGTTTGCCTTTGTTGTCCACTACAGGCAGCTTCTCAATCTTATGGCTCTGGAGGATGTCGGCGGCATCTTCGAGATTAGTGCCCTGAGTGGTGGTGACAAGATTCTCTGATGTCATCACCTCGTCGATCTTGCGGCTGAGATTACGCTCGAATCTGAGATCGCGGTTGGTGACGATGCCTACGAGGTAGCCTTCGTCATCTACCACGGGAATACCGCCGATGTGGTATTCCTCCATCATCTTGAGGGCATCGGCCACGGTAGAGCCACGGCGTATGGTGACGGGGTCGTAGATCATGCCGTTTTCAGCACGCTTTACGGCGTGTACCTGACGTGCCTGCTCGGCGATAGTCATATTTTTATGGATCACGCCTATGCCACCCTCGCGGGCTATGGCGATGGCGAGCTGATACTCTGTCACTGTATCCATCGCAGCCGACACGATGGGTACATTGAGAACTATATTACGTGAAAAACGTGTTTTAAGGTTTACTTCGCGAGGCAATACCTCGGAATAAGCCGGTATGAGGAGGACATCATCAAATGTGAGGCCGTCCATCTTGACTCGATCTGCAATAAAAGACATATAGTTTTCCTGATTTTTTATTGCACGCAAAGTTAGCGATTATTTCGCAAATGCCCAAATGATTTTTTATCATCCGGAATAAACTTTTTCCTTTGATGAGTATCAAAAATCATAGAGTAATTGATAATTAAAAATCTATGTATATGCGTCCATTTATAAAAATATTTACAGTGGCTGCGCTGTGTCTGTCACTTGCGGCCACAGAAGCGGGTGCGAGAGGCCGTAACAACGGCCAGGGCGGACAGCAGCAGCCGCAGAGCGAGCGACGCCAGCCGGCCAATCACGGACAGCGCCCCGGCGGCAATCACGGCAACCCCGGGAAGAACCCCGGCGGCAATCACGGCAACCCCGGGAAGAATCCCGGAGTCGGCAATCACGGCAATTCCGGGAAACATCCCGGCGGCAACAATCACGGCAATCCCGGCCAGCGGCCCGGCGGATCGCATCAGCATAACCCCGGTCCGCCACCGGGCGGAGCCAATCACGGCAATCCTCCTGGCCATGGCGTGCATCCGGGCCAGCCTCCTCACTATCATAATCCGGGCCCGCGTCCCGGCTCTGGTCATTACGGCCATATACCGCAGCGTCCGCCACACCGTCCGCTGATGCCCGCGCGCCCGATTCCGTTTCGGCCACCGGTGCCACCTCCAGGCTTCCGTCCGGCGCCGGGCGCGCATCTCTTCGGCTCTATCCTCGGCGTCACCATAGGCACTGCCATCGGGGTGACGCTCGACTATCTGACAGGTCACGGATATAATGTGACAGGGTATACCACGGATGCCGTATACATTAATAATGTGTCACAGCTGAATCTATTGTGGCCTAATGCCACCTTATATTATGGAGCAGGCGGCATACTGCGCGGGTCGGAATTCGTATATTCCACTCCGTATTTCGATCAGGCACGTTACAATATGGCCTACGGTTACCTCACCGGAGCTTACGGAGCGCCGGTCTCTACCATGCCGTTGCAGGGCGGTGGTGTGCGTGTCAACTGGTTTGGCTATAACGGACAGTATGTATCGCTGCAGTTTCAGCCGGCCACCGCTTACGACGGATCCTACCGTTATTACACTACCCTCTCGTATGGTATCTGACACATTACTGTAAGGGATAATCACGAGATCCGGCATATGCATATATCAATGATGCGTGTGCCGGATATTTTTTTGTGTTAAAATTTTTAACCTATATGCCTGTAAATGAGTGAATAAAGATTGATGATTATTATTCAGGTTGAAATTTTTTTAATAATTGCTAAACCATATCGGGCCGTCAATCGTTTTAAAATCGAACAAACGATAAAACAAACATCAGTAAGTTCAACCAAAATTCGAGTATTATTCTAAATTCAAGTATTATTAACGTTATCAACTAACTACGATGAAAAAGACTCTTATTCTTCCGCTTCTGGCCATTGGTACAATGACAGCATCAGCACAGGCCATCTATCAGCAACCCTCATTCTGCGACAACTGGTCGCTCGGCGTCAACGGTGGTGTGACAACCCCTCTAACTAACGACCCCTTCTTCAAATCAATGAGAGGTACAGCCGGCCTTACCCTTTCTAAACAGATCACTCCGGTACTCGGCCTTGGAGTCGAGGGACAAGCAATGTTCAATACCTCATCGTGGGGCACCCACAGCTCAACAGCTATCGATCGCAGCTATGTCGGAGCTTACGGTACGGTAGATCTCATGAATCTCTTCGGAGGCTACCAGTGTGAGACACGACCCTTCACAATCGCAGCAGTCTTAGGCGCAGGCTGGGGACACGACTATTACACCAAGAGTGAGCGTCCGGATTGGAACTACTTCGCCACAAAGGCCGGTCTCAACTTCAACTTCAATGTGTCACCCGATGTGACCATCACCCTGCAGCCTTCGGTAATGTATGACATGTCAGACGCCCGTGCCGGACAATCATCAGCATCTTACAATGCCAACAAGGCAACCTTCAACTTCACAGGTGGTGTAACCTACCACTTCGGAGGATCCGGATTTGATTGCGTGGCTCCGTTTGATCCCGCACTGGCCGAGTCGCTCAACCTGCAGATCAACGATCTCCGAGCCCAGCTTGCCGACGCAAATGCAGCAGCCCAGCAGTGGCAGTCAAATGCAGTACGTCTGAAAAACGAGCTCGACGCATGCAACAACCGTCCGGTAGAGACAGTAGTGGAGACCGTAGTCGATGTAAACAATTATCTCAACAGCGTGCGCTATGTATTCTTCAAGCTCGGCTCATCGGTAATCACACCCGACCAGATGCCTAACGTAGAGATGATCGCCGCCTACCTCAAGAATCACCCCGAGGCTTCCGTACAGATCAAGGGTTACGCATCGCAGGACGGTAACGAGGAATTCAACATCAAGCTCGCACAAAACCGCGCTGAATCAGTCAAGAACGCCCTTATCAACAAGTACAAAGTGCCTGCAAGCCGCATCCAGGCAGAGGGTCAGGGTATCGGACACATGTTCCAGGAGGAGTCATGGAATCGCGTGAGCATCTGCATCATCAACGATACACAGAATTAAAATCTTGACAACAAGTACAATACAGACGATTAACGAATAGTAATCCAGCGCCCCGCACAATGCGGGGCGTTTTTTTTAGCAAAAAAAGCAAAAAAAATTTGGTGGATAAAAAAATAGTGCTTAACTTTGCAGCGCAAAAGGGCAGGAAAGCCCACCGCAAAGACTCCCTAGCTCAGTTGGTAGAGCAACTGACTCTTAATCAGTGGGTCGAGGGTT
>CAZBWZ010000124.1:0-6511 GCA_964495725.1 uncultured Bacteroides sp. | reverse complement strand
TCTTGCGATTTGATAGTAAAATTATTGAAATTCATAATTGGAATATAGTATGTTAATATTAATAATAAATAAGCATTGTGACGTATTTAATACTGAAAGAATGAATTTATTTGATGCTTGCGGTAACATCAGTTTTTCATTGCTTTCATTAACTTTAACAAACATTGCTTGAATAAGGTTTGCGAAAATGTGTCACATTTGTTAATTTTGTATTTGCAAAATAAATGCCAAACATTACCAAAATGAAAAAAATCAGAATCTTTATATTGCTATTTTTTCTCTCGGTCATCATGCCCGGTGTGATATGTGCGCAGAATGATGAGCCATTGTTTCCATATCCGACTGTACCCGAGGATAGTAAGATGAATCTGCATGAGCGCTGCAACTTTGTGGTATATAATTTCTGGGATAGGTGCAATATAAAGGAGTCTTTTTCGACTCTCGGCAGACTCGACAAGGCCTTCGGCACATGGCTGTCATTTATGCCATATGCCACAGCCGACACCGTACATCTCGCGATCGACCGCTATATAGCCGCTGTAGAGAAGGCGGCCCCAAAGGAGATGCTGCAGGTGGGTAAGATGGCTGAGCGCTGGCTCTATGGCGACACCGCCCAATTTATGTCTGAAGAGATATACGAGCCATTCTGTGAGGCTGTGGTCAGGAGCAAGAAGGTGCCTAAGGCTGACAAGGCACGCTTTGAGGCTCAGCTTAAGATTCTGCAAAGCAGTGCTCTCGGCAAGGTAGTGCCACCGTTTTCGTATACCACCCCTAATGGTGATAAGCATAATTTGGGCGATGTGGTGGCTTCGAGGGTGATACTTTTCTTCAACGACCCTGACTGCTTTGACTGCCGTATGCTTAAGACCCGCCTGTCTGCCGATCATAATCTCAACTGGCTGCTGGAACACGGGCTGGTGAAACTGGTGAGCATATATCCGTCCGAACCGGATGATGAGTGGCGCAACGATGTCGCCGGATATCCCGAAACTTGGGAGGTAGGTGCATCAGGCGATGTCGATACCTATTTTGATTTGTCATCTACTCCGGTGCTGTATTATCTTGACGGCAAGCATAAGGTGCTGGGCAAGAACATTGCTGCCGACAACCTTATATACGCTCTGGGTCTGATTTACAACCAGCAGACCAGGGGCATTGACGCTCAGACCGCATCCCCAACCACTACTGAGCCATGAAAGTAGCCGCGTTGATTTCTGGTGGTGTGGATAGCGCCGTGGCGGTACACCGTCTGGTGGAGCAAGGGCATGACGTACACCTATTTTATATAAGGATAGGAATGGATACGGATGAGGGCGATTGTTCGGCCGAAGAAGATATCGAGATGTGTACATATATCGCGCGTCATTACGGACTCCCTTTTGACGTGGTGTCACTACATCAGGAATACTGGGATAACGTGATGGAATATGCCCTGCGCAGTGTCCGTGAGGGGCTCACGCCTAATCCAGACATCATGTGCAACAAGATGATCAAATTCGGTTTCTTCGAGGAGCGTTGGGGACATGAGTTTGACAAGACGGCAACCGGTCACTATGCTACCACCACGGAGAGTGACGGACTGGTGTGGCTGACGACAGCTGTTGATCCGGTGAAAGATCAGACCGATTTTCTGTGCCGTATCTCTTACGACCAGCTCCGCCATCTGATGTTTCCCATCGGTGATCTGCCCAAGAGAGAGGTAAGGGAGATAGCTGTGGCCACTCACATGCCCAATGCTTATCGTAAAGACTCGCAGGGAATATGCTTTTTGGGTAAGATCAATTATAATGACTTCATACGCAGGCATCTCGGTGAGAAATCCGGTGCGATTATCGAGATAGAGACAGGTCGTAAAATAGGTGAGCACCGTGGATTCTGGTTTCATACCATAGGCCAGCGCAAGGGGCTCGGTCTTAGTGGAGGCCCATGGTATGTGGTGAAGAAGAATATACGTGATAATGTGGTGTTTGTATCCAACGGATATGACACAGAAAAGCAGTATGGACGTACAATCCACCTCGATAATATGCATTTCATCACCTGTGATGTATGGGGCGACGGATGTGATAAGGTGGAGATTACGTTCAAGAACCGCCATGCGCCTACTTTCACGCCCGGCACTATCACACGCACGGGAGATGCGGAATACCGTATCGATTCTTCAGAGCCGGTGCAGGGTATAGCGCCCGGGCAGTTTGCCGCTGTCTACGACAAGGATTCTCATATTTGTTACGGCTCCGGCATGATTGTCGCCGGAATGCCCGGAAAATCATAAATAATCTGATACATGATGAGTCAACAACGAATAAAACTAAATATCCTGGGGATTTCTTATAGTCCACTCAAATCCGGCGCTTTCGCTCTGCTGCTCGCTCAGGAGGATGGACCTTACCGGATACCTATAGTGATAGGTGCCTCGGAGGCTCAGTCGATCGCTATCAGCATCGAGGGTATCATCACGCCCCGACCGATCACGCATGACCTGTTTACAAGTTTCTCACATGCCTTCGGGATTGAGCTCATGGAGGTATTCATCTACAAATTTGAAGACGGCATATTCTCATCCCAGCTGACATTCTTTGACGGCGAAAAGGAGGTGTGTCTTGATTCTCGTACGTCTGATGCTATTGCGATAGCGATACGCATGGGGGCTCCGATATATACTACAAGAGAAATCATGGAGCAGACCGGTACTATTCTTGAGGGTGAGTCTCAGCTTGCCGAGGGTGAGTCTGAAGCGCCTGCGGACTATGAGGATATGGAGGATGAGGAGCTGAGAGCAGCGCTCAACCGCATGATAGAGGATGAGAATTATGAAGAGGCCTCCCGCATAAGCGAGATACTCAAGGCCCGCGAGGATGAGGAGAACGGCCTGTCTGAATAATATTATCAATATGACCGGGAACTATTTCTGATAACCAATCTTGAATTACTGATTGTTTCAACTAAATATTAGTATCATGAAGAATATAAAGATAAGACTCGTATTGATGAATTTCCTTGAATTTGCTGTGTGGGGCGCATATCTCACCTGTATGAGCAATTATCTGGGAAAAGCCGGTATGGGTGGTCTCATAGCATGGTTTTATGCCATACAGGGTATCGTGTCGATATTCATGCCTGCGATCATGGGCATCATAGCCGACAAATATGTGCAGCCACAGCGCCTGCTGGGATTGAGTCATCTGGTAGCCGGCATCTTTATGGGAGCGTGCTGGTGGATGGGTATGTCCGCCGAGTATCCTGACCCTACGGCTTTCGTGACATGTTACACGATATCTGTCGCATTCTTCATGCCTACGATAGCTCTGTCCAACACGGTTGCCTTCAGGGTGCTGAATGAAAATAAGATGGATACGGTCAGGGACTTTCCACCGATCAGGGTATTCGGTACAGTAGGATTTATCGCGGCGATGTGGTTTGTCAACTGTGCCTACATCGGTGATGGCCATTTCGGCTTCATGCTGGGTAGTCTTCAGACATTCCAGTACAGTTATTGGCAGTTCTTCGTTTCCGCTTTCCTCAGCTGGTGTCTTGCCGCTTACTGCCTCACTCTGCCGAGATGTGAGATAGTAAAGGGAAGGAAACACAATAATGTGGCAGAAATGCTCGGTCTCAATGCTTTCAGCCTTTTCAAACAACGCAAACTTGCTGTATTCTTCATCTTCTCCATGCTGCTGGGCATGTGCCTTCAGGTTACCAACGGATATGCGGGGCCGTATATATCGCATTTCCAGGCACTGAGTGAATATGCAGACTCTTTCGGGGCCAAGAACCCGACTTTGCTGACATCTCTGTCGCAGGTGTCCGAGGCGTTGTGTATCCTGCTTATACCATTCTTTCTGCGCCGTTTCGGTATCAAGGTCGTAATGTGTATCTCGATGATAGCATGGGTTTTCCGTTTCGGGTGCTTCAGCATCGGTAATCCGGGTAGCGGCCTCTGGCTCTTTATCATCTCGATGATAGTATATGGCGTGGCGTTTGACTTCTTCAATGTCTCGGGGGCCTTGTTCATCGAGAAGGAGACGGATAAGTCGATGCAGGCATCTGCCCAGGGTCTGTTCATGCTGATGACCAATGGTCTTGGAGCCACCATCGGTACATTGTCGGCCGGATGGGTAATAGACTCATATTGCCACTGGGAGGGTGACTTCCTTGTCGGTGACTGGTCGGCTGCCTGGAATGTATTCTCGGCGTTCGCCCTGATTGTCGCAGTGCTGTTTATGCTGATATTCAAATATAAACATACTCCTGTCAGTGTAAATAAGATTGATGCGGCCGAGAGTGATTCACCTGACGGATTCGTTGAAGAGAGATGATACAGTTCTACGCTCCGGATATTCTCACAGACCCCGTATTACCGGAATCGGATTCCCAGCACTGTGTCAAGGTGTTGAGAAAGCAGGTCGGTGATGAGATTGAGGTTATTGACGGCAAAGGCCACCGATATAAGTGTGTGCTGATCGATGCTCATCCCAAGCATGCTATGGTAGAGATAGCGGATAGCTGTGATGTTCCGTTAAGCTGGCAGCAGCATATTACTGTGGCAGTGGCCCCCACTAAACATCTTGATAGAATGGAGTGGATGGTGGAAAAGCTTGTGGAGATAGGGGTAAATCGTATCGTGCCTCTGCGTTGCCGTTGGTCGGAGCGCAAGGAGCTCAAGGAGGAGAGATTGCGCAAGATTGCGGTGTCCGCCATGAAGCAGTCGCTCAAGGCTGTGCTTACCGAGGTTTACCCCATGACTCCGATAAAGGAGTTCATCACAAATTATGAATCCGACCAGAAGTATATCGCCTATTGCTCACAGTCTATACCAAGGTGTGAGTTTGCTAAGGTCTACAAGCCCGGAGGAAGTGTAGCCGTGATGATAGGTCCGGAGGGCGATTTCGATGAGTCAGAGATTGTATATGCTCTTGATAAAGGATTCAGGCCGGTAACTTTCGGAGAAAATCGTCTGCGCACCGAGACCGCCGCTCTATATGCCGGTACGGCAATCCATGTGATGGACAGTATGAGCTGAGTACGTGATCATGTAAGACATTATTATCATGTAAGAAATTTTGTCGGCGGGAGCGTGATTAATCACACTCCCGCGACTTTTAGAAACAAATGGCGTTGAGCTTAATGAATGGTGTTGGTTGATTTGTAGATATTATTAAGTAGGATAGTGTATGATTGTAGGATGGTGTATGATTAATGTGACCATCTACTTAGCATGATAAAAAAAAGAAAGCGCCGGTATGCGGCGCTTTATATCCGTTAGTCATCTTTGGCTTGAATAAGCTCTTTGAGTGGTTTACAAGTCGTCAGAAACGCATTCTTGGATCATTGGCAATAATCTTTGCCCATTCTGAAAAATACCATTTTGCTGCTTTCTTAAGACTTGATACGACATGAATGCCGTGAGAATTTGTGTGAAGCATAATCGTGTGTTTTTAATTCTACAATCACTCCGGGTTTTTATGTCCGGAGCCTTTACTATCTGCGACCTCATCGGTCGCTGCTCATTACCTCTTGTAATTAAAAGTGTCTGGTGTAAAAAGGAAACTTTACGTAATATTTAGCTGCCTGTTTTACATAAGCACCGAGGTGTTGTTTTACGTTTTCTAACATATTCTCATACTTAGTTGAACAATGTAGCTTTTGTCTAAGCTTTGATATTATAACGCCATGAGGTCAGAAAATGTTCGGAAATTATGTTGTAAAACATATTTTTAAGGCATAATATAAAAAGATAACTGATTGAGATTCTGTAATAGATTTATCTCAATCAGTTATTGCTCAGTGGATTATGTGGTATTTGAGTAAGTTTTTGATTATTTACCCTCAATTACAAGATAAAGCGGATTTTTTTGCAAAAAATTCATTTTGAATGTGTGCGCAAATAGGCCGTACATTCCTCAAATGTCTTGAAAGTGTGATGTAACGGCACTATATCCGGCACCACCTTCATCTTTGTGAGCATATACATCGGCTGTGGCTGGATTATGGTCATAAGCACCGTGATACCGCGGGCCTGCAGATCGGTGATCGCCTGACGCATGGCGTAGAGACCAGACTGATCCATGAAGTCGACACGGCGCATACGTATTATCACATATTTTACTCCATCGGGCACATCCTGCATCACCTCTTTGAATCGGGTAATAGAGCCGAAGAATAGCGGCCCGTCAAGACGCTGAATATATATCTTGTGGCGGATGGTCTCAGGGATACCGGTTTCATCAGCCCAAGGGCTCTCCTTGTCAAATGGGGTGAGCTCGTTTGAGCTATAGTGTCCCTCCACGAGGTCACCGATACGTTTCATAAACAGTACGCAGGCGATGAGCATACCGATACCGACAGCGGTGAGCAGGTCTACGAATACGGTGGTGAGGAATACTACAATAAGTACGAAGGCATCAGAGCGGGGTATGACTTTCAGGTCACGGAAGCCCTTGAAGTCGATGATACCCCATCCGACAGTGATAAGGATGCCGGCGAGCACTGACAGCGGCACGTATTTTAC
>CAZBWZ010000123.1:0-6618 GCA_964495725.1 uncultured Bacteroides sp. | reverse complement strand
GTGACACCCCACAGCGAGTTCTCGATATGGTTGCCCGACACGATGGCATTGAGCTCGTAGCCGTAACCGCTGAGGCTGATACCGCTGCCGCCATTCATGGCGTTGGCCTCGTGATTGTTGTCTATCATCGTGTTGTTGCGTATCTGCATGTTCATCGGGCCCACGCCTGTGATGCCGTAGCGGTGGTTGGTGATGGTGCATCCCTCGATTATGACGTTGTTGTCGCCGGGCATGATCACCAGGTTACCAACTGCTATACCGCCCACTTTGTCGCGGCCGGCGCCGGTGAGGATACAGTCCTTTACGGTCACGTTGTAATCGCCGCCGACGGTGAGATTGAGCTGGGGTTTGTTGGTGTTGCTGTTGTTGTTGTCAGTGAATACGCAGTCTTCTATTAAGATGCCGCAGGTATAGTTGGCGGCACAACCGATGGCGGGCACCTCGTTGTATTCAAATGTGGAGTTGGTGATTCTGAAGCATGCGCCGCTGTTGCCGATGGTGAGCGCACCGATAGTCGACAGCTTGCCGTTGGCGTAGCGGAATGTGCAGTTGTCTACATCGAATCCGTGTACAGCGGAGTTGCGCAGGCCCACGTACTCGAAATCGACATTGGCAAACCTCACTATCTCCTCGGTCTCCGACTCATAGTTCATCACTATACCGCGCGGTGCGTCGGTCTCGGCAGCCCGGGTGATGAGAAGACGGGTCTCCGGGGCCTGGAAGTCGGCATAACCCTCGATAGTGAAAGTGACCCCGTCGGCCATCTTCACCATCGTCGCGCCGTCAGATGAGAAAGAGCAGTCTGACGGTATCGTTAGATCTTCAGTCATTACATACACACCGTTGCCCTCGCTGATGACACCCGTGCCCTCTATCTCCGACAGAGCGGCAAACGTATAATTCACCGATGTAGCATCGGCCATAGCTGAGCACGGCACCAATGCGGCAAACATCGCAAGCGTAAAGATTTTCTTCATGTTCATTTAGTTTTCTGATTTCGGCTGCAAAGTTAGCAAATGATTCATTAACTTTGCAAAAATAATTGAATTTATGAAAAAACGCGACATATTGCCCTTGATATGTTTTATCTTCATGGCATGTGCTTCACCCCAGAGGGGATTGCGCTCAGGTGATCTGATATTCATCAAGGCCGGTCGATCTAATTTCGAGAAGGCGATCTCGGGCTCGACACGCAGCTTCACAGCTGATTTCACTCATGTAGCCATAATCGATATCACCGGCTGCGACACTGCGGTGATAGAGGCCATACCCGGCAGAGGCGTGACAGTGACACCCTTATCTGAATTGCTGGCTGACAATCAGGATGCAGTATTTGTCAAAATAAATGATCCGTCGGCTTCACGGGCCACTGAGATTGCCCGGCGCTATATCGGCCAACCCTACGACTGGGAATTTCTGCCCGATAACGGTGCGGTATACTGCTCGGAGCTGGTGCAGCTCAGCTATATCCTGCCCGACAGCACCCCGCTGTTCGCTCAGGTGCCCATCAACTTTGTCGATTCTACAGGTCACATACCCCAATTCTGGCTTTCGCTGTATGCCGATCGCGCTATGCAGGTGCCTCAGGCTGCCCCGGGCTCAAGTCCTAACAGCATATTCCGCCAGTGTCACCGCTACAAAAAATCAGAAAAAAAACTTTAGCACCACATTTTACGTTTAATAAGCATAAAAAATTCGTACCTTTGTGACGGAAACTCCGTAATCGCGATTCATAAAATGAAAATCTTCTCATATAAGGAACGGCAGGCCATTTTTAAGGCCACCGAAGACAGTGGTGTTAACATCAACGAACTCGTCAGCCGCGTGGGCGATGGCGTTGCCAACGAAATCGCGACCCGCTGGCAGAGCAGCAATCACGTAATCGTGTTTGCCGGCTGGGGGCTCAACGGAGCTTACGCCCTCGCCACAGCCCGCTCACTCATCGAGCAGGGGTTCAATCCTGAGATTTATCTCTTCAATATAGGAGGCAAACGCCTCACCCCCGAGTGCTATTATGCCAAACGTCATCTGCTGAAGACTTTCCGAAAAGCCAATATAATGGAAATCATCCAGCAGTTTGACACACCTGACATTCTCCCCGATGATGTGGTGGTAGACGGTCTGTTCGGAGCCGACCTCGACCGCCCGCTGCCCCGCACATTCGGTATGTTGATACGCTCGCTCAACGAGTCGGGCGCACAGATCGTATCCATCGAGATTCCTTCAGGCCTGTTCTGCGAATGGAATTCGAATAATACCTTGTCGCGTGACATAATACACGCCTATCTTACCGTGGCGATTGAATTTCCGTGTCTGTCGTTCTTCATGAAGGAAAACATCGACATCATCGGCGAATGGTGCATCGTCAACATCGGTCTCAACCGTGAGGCCATCCGCCAGATTCCATACAGCTACTACCTTGTCACACGTCAGGATATACGCATGATCATGAGGCCACGCCCGGCACAGGTATCGAAAGCCGACCTGGGGTCGGCTCTGATCTGCGCCGGCTCATACGGCATGATGGGCGCCGCAGTGCTGGCCACTACCGGATGTCTCCGTTCGGGCGTGGGAAAAGCCACCTGCTACAGCCCTAAGTGCGGCTACAACATCGTGCAGACCAGTGTGCCGTCAGCCCTGTTTCTTAAGGACAATAATGAGAATTGCCTCTCTAACATATCCCTCTCACACGACTACACTGGTATAGCCATCGGGCCTGGTATCGGCACATCAGACATCACGCTCAATGCCTTCGAGAGCTTCCTAAAGAACATGAACACCAAGCGCACTCCGCTCGTGATCGATGCCGACGCGCTCAACTGCATCGCCCTGCGTCCCAATCTCATCAACTACGTGCCTCAGCTGTCGGTGCTCACGCCCCACGATGGAGAGTTTGACCGAATATTCGGCTCCCACCCTTCAGCAGAGGCCCGAATCAAGCGTGCCCTGGAGGTAGCGCAGTATCACAATATCGTGATCGTGCTCAAGGGTCACTACACGACGGTAGTAAGGCCTGACGGCAAAGTACACATCAACTCATCGGGCACTGCGGCTCTCGCCACCGCCGGCAGCGGAGATGTGCTCACAGGTGTCATCACCTCATTCATCGCCCAGGGCTTCGCGCCTGAGATAGCCTCCATCTTAGGTGTATACATCCATGGCAAGGCCGGCCGGCTGAGTGAGGATGCACAGGGCACTCTCGGGGTGCTCGCCGAGGATATCGCCGCCAATGTCGGAAAGGCTATCAAGGCCATCACAGAGTGATTGTTATCCGGCCCAATTATCTATTAATTATTTGATCAAGATGAAACTCAAAATACTGACACTGATCCTTGCTGCCATCCCTATGTTAGGTATGGCTCAGACCACCACCAAACTCACCGCTTCAAAAGCCAATGACTATGGCATTGCCTACACGCTGCCCCGCACCGTATTCGACATCACCATAGAGACCGAGCTCACTACCCGTCAGCCCGGCGAGTTCTGCAACTACGCCAATCTCTATCTCAACGCCGATGATGCCATCACAGAGCCCATGTATTCGGCCCGCGTGAAGAGCATAACGGTGGTGCCACACGGTGTGCCTAATCCTGACAGCCGGTGGCTCATGGAGTTCAAGGGCCAGGGCGTGACATTCGTGATGCTCGACCAGGCAGGTGTCCCTGTGGCCATCAATACTGAGGATGTGCCGGCGGCTGATGATATTACGCTGCCGACTCCTACAAAGGCTAATCCTACACCGCTCGACGGCAACGCCCTGCGTCATGCCATGACCCAGGAAATGTCGGCAAGTACATCTGAATCCAAACGCGCGTCGCTGGCCTCACAGCGTATCTACGAACTGAGGCAGAACCGCTCTGACCTGATCTCGGGTCAGGCTGAGAACACCCCTCCGGATGGCAAGGCCATGCAGCTTGCCCTTGATAATCTCGCCGAACAGGAGGCCGCACTGACAGCAATGTTCGTAGGTACAGAGAAAACATGGACCGAGGTCAATACCCTGGAGTTTACTCCAGACAATAATGATATCCATAATATGGTGATTGCCCGCCTGTCGCAGCGCAAAGGTCTTGTCGATGACGATGACCTGTCGGGAGCTCCTATCTACCTCAATCTCGAGGTTTTGACCACTGGTAAACTTCCTACCGACCCGTCCGGCCAGCCTAAGAAAGAGCCAAAAGGCGGCGTTGCATATAATATTCCCGGCACCGCCAGAATCACCATCTCATACGAAGACACGACACTACTGTCACGCGACTACGAAATCGCCCAGATCGGAAAGACATTCTTCCTTGATCCCAAAGTATTTACCGATAAGAAGGCACCTTCATTCATGATTTTCAATCCCGTCACCGGAGGTATAAGCGAGATCGGCACTATCGAGAAATGACACATTGCTTACCTATGGCTATGATCTATCTACCCAGCTGAGCAAGTACTCATTATGTGATCGAAAAAAAATATGTCATAAAGATATTTGCGACCGAATACCATTTACATTAATAATATGCGATTGCAAAAAATTAACCGATTTCTAAAAAATTTCTCATCTACCGTCAACTTTTTCACCCCCCCGGACGTTTACATTACAAACGTTTCAATCAATATTTATTTATGAGTGCGAAATTTTTGATCGCAACATTGGCTATTGGCGGCTCCCTGAGTGTTTCAGCTCAAGGAGCCGCAGATTTATCTGCCATTCTCGCCGGCCTACAGAGCTATGCGGCCGATGCATACTTTGAAGTACTTCTGCCGCAGGCATCCGAGCCCGTAGAATACGATATTGTACTCAACAGCAAAGCCTCTCCCACCGATTCACTCTCACCCTGTGAGTATGTGATCAGCTGGAAGACACAGTCTCCATCGGGCGAAATGTCAGGATTCTCGGCATATTACGACGGTAATCACTACAGATTCCGCAATAACAGGCTGCAGGAATATCACGCTGACGCCTCTGTCCTCCCGTTTTTGCCACAGGGACCGGGTAGCAGTAAGATGGGTGTGCAGTCCACAGCCCAGTTTGTCGATCTCCTGCCACAGACATTGAGCCGGCGTATCGATGAAATAATCACTGACCCGTCATATATCTATACCTTCCACCCCGATACCATCTACGCCAAGCGCAAGGCCATTGTGATTGACGGAGCCAAGCGGGGCAACGGCTACGATGTATCCCTATTCAGCTACGTCTTCGACAAAGATACCTGCCTGCCAATATATGCTGAAATCATAAGCAGTCCGGGCTCTATCAGCGAACAGACCATAAACGTCACATACACGCCTGACGCATCATACGAGGTAGCCGACATCTCTGAAAACGCTCTCATCGAAATGTGGCCGGACGTGTTCGAGAAATTCCGTGAGAGCACCTTCAAGGCAGAAAATCTTGTAGGCTCACCTCTACCGGCCTTCTCAAACCAGATTTACGGCTCTACAGAGCGGATGAATCATCACTCCGACCAGCAGCTCGGCAATCCCGCTGTCTTTGTATTTATTGATCCGGATGTATCTACAGCCGAGGCCACAGTAAATGCCGTAAGAGACGCTGTGGCGGCAGCCCCGCTCAATATAGATATCATATGGGTATTCCCCGGCAACGGCAGTGATACCATTTCATCGCTTATCGGTGGCTCACGCCCGGGCGAGTCTGCTCTCGTATCTGCCCGGTCGCTCATCCGCGACTGCGGTATCACCCTTTATCCTACGATAATAATGGCTGACAGCGATGCAAAAGTAAAAGATGTGACTCCCGGATACAACAATGACATGTCTACAATTGTTTTACAAAAGGTAATGCTACTCAACTGAGGCAGACATCCCTCCATGACAGATAACCAAAAATTTTATAACAAATAATCCAAACAACTATGCAGACAGTTTATTTTCAGGGAAATCCCTTTAATGTCTATGGTACAATCCCAGCCGTTGGTGAGAAAGCCCCGGGCTTCAAACTCGTAACCAAAGATCTCGAAACCATCACACTCGTCGACTACAGCGCCCGTCGAGTAGTGCTCAACGTATTCCCCAGCCTTGACACAGCAGTCTGCGCAATGAGTGTACGTAAATTCAACAAAGAGGCCGCATCTCTCGATAACACTACTGTAATCGACGTATCGATGGACCTCCCGTTCGCACAGTCACGTTTCTGCGCAGCCGAAGGAATCGACAATTGTGTGGTAGCATCAGCATTCCGTGAGCCGTCATTCGGTCAGCACTATGGTCTGTCAATCGTCGACGGTCCGCTCGCAGGCCTTCTGTCACGTGCAGTCATCGTCATCGACACAGATGGCAAAGTGATCTACCGCCAGCTCGTAGACGAAATCACACATGAGCCCGACTACGAGGCAGCCCTCTCTGTACTGAAGTAAGTAATCCAAACCAAGCCCCCCCCAACCCCCTAAAGGGGGAGTATCTATGCTCTTGGATACTCCCCCTTTTAGGTGGTTGGGGGGCTGTGTTGGGGGAGCGGGGTTGGCTTGGTTGACATTAAAAAAAGAGGCGGACACCGATGGCGCCCGCCTTTCTATATGAGTAATGGATATTACTGCTGGAGTTTGAAGGTAACAGGCAGCATGTAAGTTACCTTTACAGGCTGACCGTTATTACGTCCGGGATTCC
>CAZBWZ010000122.1:0-6765 GCA_964495725.1 uncultured Bacteroides sp. | reverse complement strand
ACGATAAACAGACAGATGCAGAAAGTCATGGCCAGCAGAGGCAAAAACTGCTGTAGCATGAATGTGTAAAGACGTTTGACAATGACCATGACAATATTGCTGTAATCGGTGTGCAAAGATAGCGAATTTGTCAATAATACGCAAACGCCGTGAATGTACTTAAGAAAAAAAGCATAAGCTGATTCTATCCCGCGACATATCATTTACCAGAAGCCGGTCAGAGGCTTTACGTTCAATCACAGTAAGGAATAATCAGACAGGGGCGATTTTAACAAAATAATGAGCGTATTTAGCAAACTTTTATACATTTTTATGGATGTGTATTAATCATAAGTGTCTTATCGGTTGTTATAATTACGTAATATGAAACGTAACATACGCGTCATAATTTCCCTCGTCCGCTTAGTTTAGTAGTGATACTCGACTAAGAGGCTCTCATAAATAAATAGTTGAAACGTGGAGAGGACGACCCGTCATCTGACGATGGTCGCCCTCTTTTTGTCTTATATGCCGATAATGAAATGCGATCAGTTGCGGCGTCCGCGGCAGCTCTCCCAGTAGAGATAGCCGATGATAGCGGCGTAAGCCACAAGACCCAGCACCTGCGGACCAAACTCCATGCCATTTTCAGGCGGAGTGACACCGCACATGATAGTCACGGCCGCGAATACTCCGAAGAGAGCACCGCCGGCTATCAAACCCGATGCTACGAGTGTACCCCTGTCAGCACGTATCCTCGCGAGCTCCTTATCTTTGGTGCTGTTGGCGACAGCCCACGAAACGAGGCCGCCAACAAGCATAGGGGTGTTGAGATGCAGAGGCAGGAACATACCCAGACAGAATGCCAGAGCCGGCACACCGAGCCAGTTGAGGAGCACGGCCAGGACGGCACCTACGATATAGAGAATCCAGGGGGCGTCGCCGCCGGTCATCATCGGAGCAATCACATTGGCCATCGCATTGGCCTGAGGTGCCGCGAGAGCGGTGTCACCTGAAAAGCCGTAGACATCATTAAGCATCATGATGACCGCACCGACAGTAGCGGCGGAGACGAATGTGCCTACAAATTTCCACGACTCCTGCTTACGTGGAGTCGAGCCAAGCCAGTATCCGATCTTGAGGTCGGTTACGAAGCCACCGGCCATAGACAATGCGGTACATACCACACCACCGAGCACCATGGCCGCAACGATGCCCGACGCACCCTTCAGCCCGATGGCCACAAACACCGCCGAAGCAATGATCAGGGTCATCAGCGTCATGCCGCTAACAGGGTTGCTGCCCACAATAGCGATAGCATTGGCGGCCACAGTGGTGAAGAGGAAAGCTATCACCGTGACGACAAGCCATGCTACCAGAGCCTGCCAGAAAGTGGAGATGACACCGAGCCAGAAGAATAGGAGGACGGCAATAAGGGCGATAACAGTGAAGAATATCACATGCTTCATGGAGATATCGCGCTGCCAGCGCACGGTAGCCGTGTCATCGGTCTTGCCTTTGAGTTCGCGGCCGGCCAGACCGATGGCCTGACAGAGGATAGGCCATGACTTGATGATACCGATGATACCGGCCATGGCTATACCGCCGATACCTATCATGCGGGCATAATCCTTAAATATGGCATCGGGCTGCATCGCCTGGATCTCTGCCGATCCATATGCTCCGAGCAGGGGCACGATCACCCACCATACAAAGGCCGAGCCGGCAAAAATTATGAATGCATACCTGAGCCCCACTATATATCCGAGGCCAAGCACGGCAGCACCGGTGTTACACGATACTACGAATTTGAATTTGTCGGCAAGTGTGGCTCCCCAGCTGTATGCTGTTGTGGTCACGTTCTCGGCCCACCATCCCAGGGTGGCCACAATATAATCGTAGACACCGCCTATCAATGAGGCAATGACGAGGAGCCGAGCCTGGCCGGTGGTCTTGCTGCCATTGCCGTTACCGCTCACCAGCACCTGAGTAGTGGCCGTAGCTTCGGGGAAAGGATACTTGCCGTGCATATCCTTTACGAAATACTTACGGAAAGGAATGAAAAAGAGTATGCCCAGAAAGCCGCCGAACAGCGAGCTAAGAAATATCTGGAAGAAGTTGATGGTAATTCCCTCGATGGTGCCCTGCAGGATGTAGAGGGCGGGAAGGGTAAAGATGGCACCGGCAACAATTACACCCGAACAGGCGCCTATCGACTGGATTATGACGTTCTGTCCGAGAGAATTCTTCTTCTTAAGAGCACCCGACAGGCCCACGGCGATGATGGCTATGGGAATTGCCGCCTCAAACACCTGGCCTACCTTCAGACCCAGATATGCAGCGGCGGCACTGAACACTACAGCCAGGATCAGGCCTGTCACCACAGAGTAGGGAGTGGCTTCCGGATAATAGCGCGCCGGATGCATCAGAGGTCTGTACTCCTCATCGGCTCCCAGCTGGGTGAACGCGTTTTCAGGCAGATCAACCGGGTCAATGTCGGCAACCGGAGGGTTAGGATTAGTTTGTTTTGTTGACATGACTGGAATAATGGGATATTGTTAAAAAATGCGGGATAGTATACCAGTAGGTATCTTTATCTCCTTCTCTTTGATTTCGAAGATTTTGTGCTCTTTGAAGATGATTTTCTCGATTTCGATGATTGGACAGAACCGGATGATTTTGATGATCTGGAGCCCTGTTTGGCTGTTGCTTTTCCGGGTATTTTCAGGGTCTGGCCGGGTTTGAGCATATCGCCCTTGATACCGTTGCTCTTTCTCAGCTGGTCAACAGTGACACCATTGCGACGCGCGATCTTTTCGAGGCTGTCGCCTGACTTGACTGTATAGTTCTTCGACTTTGCCGCCGGTGTAGAGTTGGATCTGTTGTTAGAGCGGGTATTGGTGCGACTTGCCGTGCTGTTGGCCTTGGGCCTTGAAGGAGATGAAGCCTGGGGTTGGGGAGCTACAAGCTTATCATTGGCGGGAGTGGTGTTCGCCACGGGTTGTTGAGCGGGAGTGTTGTCAGCCGATGCGTAGGATCTGTTGTAGGTATTTATCTTCAGTTTCTTGCCACGCTTGATTTTTGAGGAAGACAGGTCGTTGGTGGTACGGAGATCTTCTACCGAAACACCGTATAGGTCGGCTATGGATTTGAGAGTCTCGCCACGCTGCACGGTGTGATATTTCACTACGAGTTCGTCAACGTAAGTGCCCTTGGAGTCACTGCCTGTGATCGCGGAATTACTTGCATCGGCCTCGGCGCGAAGCTCAGACTGTGACTTGGAGACACCCGTGGAGGGCTCGACGACCGCACGCTGTTCGTAGAGACTGCGGTTGTGCATCAGTATGGAATCTTCGTTAGCCTTGTAGCAGTAGGCCTGGACAGATGGCAGAATTAGGGTGTATGGCTTTATATTGCCAGGTATAATATCTTGCTTGTATTGGGGGTTGAGCGTGCGGAGCTCGTCGACGGATATGCCCATTACATCAGAGATCTGTTTGAAGTGTACACGGTTGGTGATGTGTACTGTATCCGTCACGACCGGCGTGCGTGCGGTGACCGGGGTGATGCCGTGTTTGCCGTAGTTATTCATTATATATGTGGCGGCAATGAAAGCCGGAACGTATCCCCTCGTCTCCTTGGGCAGGTAATTGTATATTTCCCAGAAATCACGCCGGCCGCCTGAATTGCGGATTGCCTTATTGACATTGCCTGGACCGCAGTTGTATGCAGCGAGTACCAGAGCCCAGTCTCCATATATATCATAAAACTCCTTGAGCAGGGATGCGGCAGCATGAGATGAACGCAGGGGGTCGAGGCGCTCGTCAACCAGAGAATTGACTTCGAGGCCCTTGCCGGTGGCGGTGCTCGGCATGAACTGCCAGAGTCCGGCAGCCCCGGCCTTGGAGATTGCCTTGGGATTGAGGGCCGATTCGATCACAGGCAGATATTTCAGCTCCTGAGGCAGATCAAGACGCGAAAGGGCATCCTCGAAAATGGGCATGTAGTAGATACCCAGGCCGAGCATCTTTTGAATCAGAGGCTGGCGGCGCAGGGCATACATCTCGATAAATTGCTTGACCACAGAGTTGAAAGGCATTTCAATTACCGTGGGGAGCTGTTGCAGACGGTCGATGTATTCCTGGTCGGTAGTGACAGTCTGGTATTGCTGTGCCGCCAGACTGTCGATTACGGCATAGCGCTGCAGATACCAGTTGGCCATCAGGTCTTTGGTATCAGTATCGAATGAAGCCGGGAATATGATGTTATTGTCAGTGATAGTATCTTTGGCCGAGAGCGGCGCTGTAGAATGGCCGGCCCACGACGCCGTAGCGGAGAGAGCAAGTAGTATTGCCGGTATCAGGGTCTTTTTCATATTTATTCGGAGTTGGAGTTGTAATGATAGTAATCAGAAATTGAATGCCCATTGCATTCCCACAGACGGCAGTGTGCCGCGCGAGTCAGGGATTAATGTCGGAGTGACATCCATAGACAGGTTAGGGGAGATGTCAAAATGGGCGAGAGAAGCATCGACATAGGCATCGACCATGGCGAGGAGATATACGCCTACCATACTGATGATACATAGATCGCGGTTGCGCCGGAAATAGTTTTTTCGCGATTGCAAAATGTTGGTCAGCCAGTTACGGTCAAGGTCTTCTTCCTTTACGGTAGGCGGGAAAAAGTTCATGTATGATTTGGTGGTGGGATCGGTATCCATTATGTCACGATATGCCCGGGTGTAGTCGGTGAGCATGGTGTTGTTCCATGACGTAGCGTACGCCAGACCCAGGTAGCCTCCGACTATGAGAGGCAGTTTCCAATACCGACGGTTGTAGACCTGTCCCAGACCGGGGCACAGAGCCGACATCCATACAGCGCGGTTAGGCTCCGGCGAATAATCGACATCACGCTCTATCCATATCTCGAAATCAGAAAATCGGTCGACGGGGCTGAATACCGGTATCGTGTCGCCTGCGATGATATGCAGCGAGTCGCGGGTGGAGAATTCCTCGGTCACAACTTCAGTGGCATCCTGTGCTTGCCGTGCTGACACAGGCACGATATTCTCGGGCTCTACTGACTGAGCGGCCGATTGTCGGGGCATAGACAGACCTGCGACTGCCAGACAGACAGCCGTGATTACGCGCAATGAGAATGAGGCTCGTCGAGAGCCGGGGTATTTCAGGGGATTATGCGTTGGCACTCGTCTTTATATTATCAAACATGGCGATGAGGCGTTCGAGCTCGTCATCATCCTTAAATTGGAAAGAAATACGTCCTTTACCTGATTTGTCACATGTAAACTGCACAGGTGTGCTGAATGCAGCCGACAGATGCTGGCGGAGTATGTTGAAGTCATCGTTTGTAAACTTTCTGGCTGTGTCGGCAGGGGTGGTGGGCGCTACTTTATCACCATTGTCACTTGCCTGCTGATACTGCTTGGCCAGCTCCTCGACTTTTCTCACAGACAGTCCGTCGCGCAGGATCTCATTATATAGCTTGAGCTGCAGAGCCGGCTTCTCGATAGTGAGCAGGGCACGGGCATGACCCATATCCACCCGCTTGTCACGCAGACCGAGCTGCACTTCGGCCGGCAGCTTGAGCAGACGCAGGAAGTTGGCGATGGTGGCCCTCTTCTTGCCGATGCGCTCGCTCAGCCTCTCCTGTGTAAGATTATACTGATCGATGAGCTTCTTGAAGGTGAGAGCGATCTCTATAGCATTCAGATCTTCGCGCTGGATATTCTCGATGAGGGCCATCTCGGTGATTTCGGCCTCGTTGGCCGATCTTATATATGCAGGCACTCTCTCGAGACCGGCGCGTACGGCTGCCCTGTAACGGCGCTCACCGGCTATGATCTGGTAAGTGTCATTGCCGGCCTTGCGTAGAGACAGGGGCTGTATGATACCGAGCTCCCGGATTGACGTGGCAAGTTCGTCAAGAGCTTCTTCGTCAAATGTCTGTCGTGGCTGGTCAGGATTAGGTGATATTTTCGATACCTCTATGTCGCTGATGGCTGATGTACCTCTGGCCGGAGTGTCGTCCATGGATATCAGAGCATCGAGCCCACGGCCGAGGGCATTACGTTTCAGGGGTGATGACATATTAAATATTGCAGAAATGTGATTGTAGTGATAAGCGGAAGATTTGATCAGGCACCGATCGACTGTGAGATACGCTGATATTTCGCCACGAGTTCACGGGCCAGGAATACATGACTGAGCGAGCCGCGGCTCTCGGGATCATAAAGTATAGCAGGCAGTCCGTGGCTGGGAGCCTCGCTGAGACGGATATTGCGGGGAATGACCGTGTCAAACACCATTTTGCCAAAATGGCCCTTGAGCTCTTCGTAAATCTGATTGGCAAGACGAAGACGTGCATCGTACATAGTGAGGAGAAACCCCTCTATCTCAAGTGACGGATTGAGTCGGTTCTTCAATATCCTGATAGTATTGAGCAATTTGCTGATGCCTTCGAGAGCGAAGTATTCAGCCTGTACGGGGATTATCACAGAGTCGGCGGCGGTGAGAGCGTTGACAGTGATGAGGCCGAGCGAAGGAGAGCAATCAATAAGGATAAAATCATAAATGTCTTTTATGCCGGCGAGGGCATCCTGTAGCACGCGCTCACGGTTAGGCTTGCTGATAAGCTCTATTTCAGCTCCGGCAAGGTCAATTCTTGATCCCACGAGCTTGAGATTGTCGACACAAGTGTCGACGATTGAATCAGCGATAGACGCACCTTCGGCAAGACATTCATAAATGGAGTTTTGTATGCTTCGCG
>CAZBWZ010000121.1:0-6783 GCA_964495725.1 uncultured Bacteroides sp. | reverse complement strand
GCCGACAAGATCGACGATGCAGAGACAGAAAAGCTATCAAACGAAATAGCCAAGCGCATACAAGACGAGATGACATATCCCGGACAGGTGAAGATCACCGTGATCCGCGAGACCAGGTCGGTAAGCTTCGCAAAATAATCCCGCTGTCATGATCGAAGAAGAGGAAAACATCGACAACATAGCTCCCGTCGAAGACCTTGACGAGGACCAGGTGGTGTCATCGCAGCCCGGCATCCGCTCAGACGCGTGCGTGAAATGCCCGCGCGGCAAGCTCAACGGCTACAACTGGCTCGACGACATACCCGGCGGCATGGCCGACAGCGACCTGGTGGAGGTGCAGTTCAAGAACACCCGCAAGGGATTCTACCGCAACACCACCAACCTGCCCCTCAAGATCGGCGACATGGTGGCCGTGGAGGCTCAGCCCGGCCACGACATAGGCCGTGTGAGCATGGTGGGCGAGCTGGTGGCCAAGCAGATGCGCCGCGCCAACCTCAAGCCCGGCACCGAGATCAAGCGCGTGTTTCGTCTGGCCCGACCCGCCGACCTCGAGAAATACGAGGAAGCCTGCGCCAAAGAGACCGACACCATGATACGTGCCCGTAAGATCGCCGAAGACCTGCAGCTGAGCATGAAGATCGGCGATGTGGAGTATCAGGGCGACGGCAACAAAGCCATATTCTACTACATCGCCAACGAGCGCGTGGATTTCCGCCAGCTTATCAAGGTACTCGCCGAGACATTCAAGGTTAGGATCGAGATGCGACAGATTGGCGCGCGACAGGAGGCCGGACGTATCGGCGGTATAGGCCCGTGCGGACGTCCGCTATGCTGCTCGTCATGGATGACCAATTTCGTGTCCGTCGCCACCAGCGCGGCACGCTATCAGGATATATCGCTCAATCCCCAGAAGCTCGCCGGCCAGTGCGCCAAGCTCAAATGCTGCCTCAACTTCGAGGTGGACACATACGTCGAGAGCATACGCCGCATGCCACCCAAGGAAGCCCGTCTCGAGACCATCACAGGCACATACTATCACTTCAAGACCGATATCTTCAAGCGCGAGATCACCTACTCGACCGACAAGTCCATGGCGGCCAATCTCGTCACTATCAGCGCCGCACGCGCCTTTGAAGTGATAGCGATGAACAAAGAGGGCGAGAAACCCGACTCGCTGCTGCCTGACGGCGACGACAGCAAGAAACCGCGCCACGCAGTGCATGACATCATCGCCGACGGTGACCTGACACGTTTCGACAAAAAGAAGAAAAAGAAACGCAAGGACAAGCCACGCAACGACAGCGACAAACCAAAGCCGCAACGCAACGATGGCGACAAACCAAAGCCGCAACGCGAAGACAGCGACAAGCCCCGCCAGCCTCGTGAAGACGGTGACAAGCCCCGCCAGGGGCGCGAGCGCAAGTCACGCAACCAGCAGAAACAACGCCGGCAAGACAGCAAGCCCACACAGCATCCGGGCAAGGAAACAACCCCCGGTGCAGACCCGGCCCACCGCCACGACACTCCGGCTACAGATAACTGACACCCATGACCTACAGAAGTCATAACATATCCGCCCGCACACACAGTCGTCCCGCTCCATGGGCACGGCTGTGCGGTGTGTTTATGAGCGTGTCTGCGATGCTGTGCTGCCCATCCTGCCTGCAAGACGAGCACAGCGGATACGCCTCGGTGCCGTCTGGCACGTGGCTCTACGGCGACACGCTCACACTGTTGCACCCACAGGCCGACTCCACCCTGATCGTGCCGGTCGAGATCGCCGTGGCCCTGCGCCACGCCAACAACTACGAGTACTCCAACATCTGGCTGTCTCTCACCTACACCGGTCCAGACTCGCTGATGACCGACACCATCGACATCACGCTCGCCGACGACTTCGGCAACTGGCTCGGACAAGGCATGGGAGTGAGCTACCAGAAGATCGACACCGTGCTCACCGGCGTCAGCATTGACCTGAGCAGACCGGTGAAAATCAATCATATCATGCGCACCGACACTCTCCGGGGCATCGAGCAGGTGGGTGTGGTGATAATAGACAAAACGACAAAGCAATGACTCACCGAGAGAATATCAACCTGCTGAGCGATGATGAGCGGCAGCTCAGACTGAGCAAGGTGACCGGCGCGATGCAGCCCGCCGGCATCGACTGCGCCATCATCAGCACAAACGTAAATATCTTCTATCTCACAGGCCGCATTTTCAGCGGATATATCTACATCGCCGCCGACAGCGCCGACCCAGTATATTTCGTCAAGCGACCTGTCGGTCTGGCCGGCGAGCGAGTGATCAGGATACACAAGCCTGAGAACATCCCCGCCGAACTTGAGAAACTGGGCATGACACCCTCACCGCACCTCGGCCTCGAACTCAACCGCCTGCCCTACAACATGGCATGCCGTCTGGCCCGGGCCATGCACACAGAGCCCGGCCTCAACGTAGACACCGCTCTCGACGATGCCCGGTCGGTCAAGACGCAGGCCGAGATAGAGGAGATACGCGCATCGGGCCTCAAGCTCGCCGATGTCTACCGCCACATACCCAGGCTCTATCATGCAGGTATCAGCGATGTGGAGCTGCAGATAGGCATAGAGCGGCTGCTGAGGATGCAGGGATGTCTGGGACAATTCCGCATAGCCGGCGACGACATGGATCTATTCATGGGCAATGTGCTGGCCGGTGATAACGCCGACGCCCCGTCGCCATTTGACTTCGCCATGGGCGGAGCGGGCATATCACCCTCGCTGCCGGTCGGTGCCGACGGCACCCTGCTGCGCGAGGGCATGAGCGTGATGGTGGACATGAACGGCAACTTCACCGGTCACATGGCCGATATGACACGCTGCTATTCAGTGGGCGACCTCGACTCACGCGCTCTCGACGCCCACCGTCTGTCCATCGACATCTGCAACGAGCTGCAGCAGATGGCCGTGCCAGGGGCGGAGGCCCGTGCCCTCTATGAAAAAGCTGTGGAAATGGCCACTGCCGACGGCCTACACGAATACTTCATGGGCCACCGCCAGCATGCCGGATTCGTGGGCCATGGCGTAGGCATAGAGGTCAACGAACTCCCCGTCATCGCCCCACGCTCACGTGCTGTGCTCCGCCCCGGCAATGTCATAGCCATCGAGCCGAAATTCGTACTCCCCGGCACAGGTGCGGTAGGCATTGAGAATACCTACGCAGTGAAAGCTTCCGGCCCCGCCGACTGTCTCACTCCGGGCCCCGAGGAAATAATCAAACTTCTCGACTGATCATGACCGACCTTTCTCACCTGCTTAAAGACAAGATTTTCGAAAAAGTGGGCCAGGTGGCCGCCGAGATGCACCGCGAGTGCTATGTGGTGGGCGGATATGTGCGTGACGCCATACTGCACCGTCACTCAAAGGATATTGACTTCGTCACCGTAGGCTCGGGCATTGAGCTTGCCACGGAGGTCGCACGCAGCCTCGGCCCGAAAGCCAGGCTCACGGTATACCGCAATTACGGCACCGCCCAGGTACACCGCCATGATCTGGAGCTCGAATTTGTGGGCGCGCGACGCGAGTCATACAACCGCGACTCACGCAATCCCATAGTCGAAGACGGCACACTCGAAGAGGACATCTCGCGCCGCGACTTCACCATCAACGCCATGGCCATCAGTGTCACGCCTGAGTCGTTCGGCGAGCTGATCGATCTCTACGGCGGTGTCGACGATATATGCGACCGCCTCATACGCACTCCGCTCGACCCAGACATCACATTCAGCGACGACCCCCTGCGCATGCTCCGCGCCATCAGGTTCGCCGCCCAGCTTGAATTCACGATCTGCGACGAGACTTTCGAGGCCATCCGGCGCAACGCCTATCGCATAGAGATCATCACGCGCGAGCGCATCAAGGACGAACTCATGAAGATAATGAAGGCCCGCCACCCGTCGATAGGCTGGGATCTGTTGCTGCGCTCGGGTCTGCTGAAGCTCATCATGCCCGAGCTGGCCGCTCTAAAGGGAGTGGAGATAATCAACGGACGCGGCCACAAAGACAACTTCTACCATACACTCGAGGTGCTCGACAATGTGGCCGCCAAAAGCGACAACGTGTGGCTGCGGTGGGCGGCCCTGCTCCACGATATCGGAAAGCCGGCCACAAAGAAATGGGTCGACAGCATAGGCTGGACCTTTCACAACCACAATTTCATCGGCTCAAAAATGGTGCCCGGCATCTTCTCACGGCTCACGCTGCCGATGGGTGCCGAGATGAAGTATGTGCAGAAGCTCGTCGACCTGCACATGCGCCCCATCGCCCTGGTCGAGGACGAGGTCACCGACAGCGCAGTGCGACGCCTGGTGAATTATGCCGAAAACGAGCTCGACGACCTGATGATACTGTCACGGGCCGACATCACCTCTAAGAACGAAGCAAAGAAACACCGCTTCCTCGAAAATTTTGACATCGTGGAGGCCAAATACGCCGACATCAAGAAAAAAGACGCCGACCGCGCGTTCCGCCCCATGCTCAACGGCAACGATATAATGGAAATCTTCAACCTGCCCCAGGGCAAGGAGGTGGGCGAACTGATGAAGCGTCTCACGCAGGTATCCAAGGATTGCGAGATCGGCAACACCCGCCGTGATGCCATCGACTATCTGTGCGCCATCGGCCCCACGCTCGGATTCACACCTACCGGTCTCGCCGCCTTTCTTGAAAATCACCCCGATAATCCACCACAACCCATAACACCCAACGCCTAAGACCACGCCAATGTATTACGTGACAAAACGCCTGGAAATTTCAGCCAGCCACAAGCTCTCGCTCGACTATCCGAGCAAATGCACGTGCCTTCACGGCCACAACTGGATAATCACCGTACACTGCCGTGCCGAAAAGCTCAACAGCAACGGCATGGTGGTGGACTTCACTGATATCAAGGAGACGGTGATGGGACAGCTCGACCACGCCAATCTCAACGAAGTGGTGCCCTTCAATCCCACTGCCGAAAACATAGCGCGGTGGATATGCGAGAATATCCCCAACTGCTATCGTGTGGATGTGCAGGAATCTGAGGGCAATACCGCAAGTTACGTCATTGACTGAGAGATGAGGGTCAACGAGATATTTTATTCGCTGCAGGGCGAAGGCTTCCACACCGGCACCCCCGCCGTATTCGTGCGCCTGAGCGGTTGCAACCGCGCGTGCAGCTTCTGCGACACCGACTTCAAAGCCTACACCGAGATGTCGGATACCGAAATATTACAGGAAGTGCTGAGGTATCCGGCCCGGCATGTCGTGATCACCGGAGGCGAACCGGCTCTGCAGCTCACCGAGGCATTCGTGCAGCTGCTCAAGGACCACGGCCGGTATGTGCAGATCGAGACCAACGGCTCGCTGCCCGTGCCCCCCAACATCGACTGGGTGACATGCTCGCCCAAGCAGGAGCCATGGGCGATAGACAGAGTGGACGAACTCAAGGTCGTGTACACCGGACAGGATGTAGAGGCCATCGCCGCACGGTTTGACGCCTCCGTCAAGTGCCTCCAGCCCTGCTCGGGCCTCAACACCGACACCACCGTAGCCTACATAAAGGCTCATCCCTGGTGGCGTCTATCCCTCCAGACCCACAAACTCATCTCCATCCCCTGACAAATCTTAGTATTTGTTTAATAAGTCGCACGCACACCTGAGGCTATATACATATTTATTTCCAACCTTATTTTTAAAGTATAATACAATTGGTTATTCTGAAAATTGTAGTAAATTTGCGTTTCCACGCTCAATGATACCTGTCCATTGAGGTTGCTGAGAGAATGATCCTTAAACCTTAAATATGCCTATATATGAAGAAATTTTTATTTTTGCTACTGGGTATGGTGCTGGTGACACAAGCTGTTGCACAGAATTTCGAATATACGTACAAAGGTCACACATTGATCTACTCAATAATTGACCAAGCAGAAAAAACATGCATGGTTCACTCAATTGATAATATCGATGGCGATGGAGACGTGGAAATACCTGAGATTGCCTGCGATGGTGACAACGTCTACACCGTGACTGCAATCCGTGACCATGCTTTTCATAATGGCAAAGCTTTCTTGTCTTCGGTAATAATCCCGAATTCTGTCACATCAATCGGAGACAGTGCCTTCGATTATTGCATTAACCTTACATCGGTGAGTCTCGGGAATTCTGTAAAATCAATCGGGGAATATGCTTTCTATGGATGCAGGAGTCTGACATCCATTGTGATTCCTGACTCTGTCATTTCCATTGGACAAAACGCTTTCATGAATTGTAGCGGATTGGTATCTGTCATAATCGGAAACTCCGTAAAACAGATCAGAGACCGGACATTCATGAGGTGTTCAAATCTGACCTCAATAACAATCGGAAATTCGGTGATGTCAATCGGTATGGAAGCTTTCTGTGATTGTGAGAACCTGACCTCGGTCGTAATCCCTGACTCTGTGATTACTATCGGTGATAAAGCCTTTGACAATTGTAATAAACTGGAATCTGCGACAATGGGAAACACCATCTCTTCAATCGGGGAATATGCTTTCCATTATTGTCTCAACCTTACTTCTGTGACAATACCCGAATCAGTCATCACTATTGGTGATAGAGCTTTTATGGATTGTATGAGACTGGCCAATGTAACAATCGGCAGCTCCGTAGCTTCTATCGGTAACTTTGCATTTTGTGCCTGTACCAGCCTGACATCCGTAAATATAGACCTATGGGTCAAAATGGAGGCTGAAAAGGCTCAAAAATCGTAAAACGC
>CAZBWZ010000120.1:0-6995 GCA_964495725.1 uncultured Bacteroides sp. | reverse complement strand
ATTTACCATTTATATTTCAGTTCCGGTTTGCCGATGCAAATCTAAGGTAATACAAATGCCGGTCTTTTGAGGGAACGAGGTAATTTCTAAAGGTCATTTTATTGGCATGGAGCAAATGCTATATGATAATGGAATTTGCCTTGTCCACTTTTGAGGTGGCTACCCTGACAAGTAAATATGGGCGGTTGCCTCGCTGTCGTGTCACATACTCTTTGGTATATTGTGTCGTATTCAGACTGGCGGCGTGATTGCTCAGCTTACAGTAGGATTATCCGATTTCTTTTGTATCTTTGTGTCGGTATATGATCGATCGTATCTCTGACTGTGCAGGCTATACAATTGACAGTTGTTTATCGAGGCCATCTGCATAATTTCTACTCAACTTATGTGAATAATCCATATGGGTATTGACTTCTATAGACCGGCGTGGAGGCTACGGCCTTTCATACGTTATTACTGGGTGCTGGAGACTGATGAGAAGCAGGATACACTCACTTTCCCCATCGGATGTCCCCAGCTGATCTTTCACCGCCGCAACCGATTTTATATTCCGGAGCTGGGGTGTTATCAGGCCCGTTTCTCGATTAGCGGCCAGGTCAATTTCCCGGCAAGGATCAGGTCTGGAAGCGATACCGAGACTATCGTTGTCGTGTTTTATCCCCATGCACCCGCTACGGTATTCGATATTCCTGTATCGTCGTTCTACAATCAGGAGATCGACGGATATTCGCTTGGCGACGATAGCCTGAATATCCTTGCCTACGACATCTTCAATGCCGAGAATACGCACCAGGCTATCGGGTTGATCGAAAGGTGGATGTTATCGAGATTGCGAGAATCGGCCTACCATGATTTCGATAGAGTGGAACCTGCCCTGCGACATCTGTTCAATGACAACTATGTCAGCGTGGAGGATATGGCCCGGTGTGCATGTCTGAGCCGTAAACAATTTGAACGTGTGTTTTTCAATGCCGTGGGCATGAAGCCAAAGGAATACTCCACCGTAGTTCGTTTTCAGAAATCGCTGTGGCTCATGCAGACCGGCTCGCGCGATTTTGCCGGAATTGCCTACAGCTGCGGATACGCCGACCAGTCGCATTTTATCCGCGAGTGCCGCCGCTATGCCGGTGTCACTCCGGCGGAGCTGGTGAAATTACAACCACCCTATTCCGATCTCTTTACCTCATATATATGAATGTCCCTTTTATTCTATCCGGGATGGAGGTGATGCACTAACTTTGCCGGAAAAAAAGATGAAAGAAGTAAATCCCAAGGAAACGACAAGGGCCTACGCCTTCGAGATGTGGATGGGGGCGTCCATGCCCATGGTTACGTTCTTAAAGACCCTCGATGTCACCCATCTGCTGAGTGTCAGCTGTAAGCGCAGGCTCAAATTCAACATGCTTATGTGCTGGTGTATCGGCCGGGCTGCCTCGCAGATCAAGGAATTTTTCCTACTGCCGGTCGGTGGCCGTCTCATCCAATACGACTCCATCGCCGTCAACACCATCGTTACCGACAGCCGTGGTGAAGTAAGCTCATGCGATGTGCCCTACTCCGATGATCTGCTGACATTCAACTCCGATTATCTCCGGCTCACACGACAAGTCGCCGACAGCTGCCGCAGCCATGACCTAACGGACAGCATGGTGATCGGCACCTCGGCGCTCGCAGGTTACGACATCGACGGAGCCGTGGGTATGTACAGCGGAATCTACAACAACCCCTTCATGATATGGGGCAGATACAGACGGCACCTCTTCCGCACCACCCTCACCGTATCCTTCCAATTTCACCACACCCAAATGGACGGAGCACACGCCGCCCGCTTCCTCGACCTCCTCCAGCGCCAGATCAGCTCCCTCTGATCCCCCCAATCAAACAACCAGTCCCTTGGTAAGGATTCAGCAATAAGGATTGGTCTGAACAGATACATGCTCTGAGACTCTCCCAGCCGTCATACTACTATCTTTACAGAATCCACCAAGAGATTTGGGTGTCTGGGGAGGTAAACAAAAGGCTGGGCTGAGTGTTATTGATATAGTTATCAATCTTAAACGAATCTCATTATGGAATACACACAAGCCATTAATTCTACCCATGTAGTGCTCGTCGAATTTTATGCGACATGGTGTCCTCATTGCAAACGGATGGCCCCCGTCATGGACCAGATTAAAGAACTCCTGTCCGGAAGCATCGATGTGTATCAGCTCGACATTGACCTCAACCGCCGGCTCGCCGACATCGAGGAGATATCAGCTACACCTACTTTCCTGATCTACCGCGACGGCAAGGAAGTATGGCGCCAGAGCGGGGAGATGGACGGTCAGTTACTGCTGTCAAAAGTTGAGTCATTCATGTAACGCACCATCATCATGGCAAGAAAATCTGGCACATCCCCCATAATATGTGACTATCTGAGTCAGCTCGGGGTGCCGCATACCCTGGAATACACCGACAGACGTTTTGATACGATGCCGTTTCCTTCGATGTTCGGTCTCTCAAAGCTGCTTGAGGAATATGGGGTCAAATCCGAGGGCTATCTGCTCAACGACAAAAAAGAGATAGAACGCTTAGAGCCTCCATTCCTTGCCCGCACCCCTGCCGGTTTTGTATTAGTGACGGACATCTCCGGTGGCAATGTGGGCTACATCACCCAGGGCATACCTGAGAAAGTGCCGACCGACGAATTCATTGAGGTATGGGACGGCAATGTATTGCTCTCATTTCCCGATCCGGATGCAGTCGAGCCCGACTACAAGATGCACCGCCGGCTTGAATTCCTTTCTATGGCAAAGAAGTGGGTGTTAGGCGCATGTGCGGTGCTACTGTTTCTCTACGCTTTCATCACCAACAGTCTGTACTCCCATCTTTCGGTGATACTCATCGCAGCCATCGACCTCGCAGGGCTATATTTCACCTATCTGCTCGTACAGAAATCTCTCAATATCCACAACGAGGCAGCCGATAGCGTATGCAGCATACTGCAGGCCGGCGGATGCGACAGCATCCTCTCGACCGACGCATCCAAATTCTACGGCCTATTCGGATGGAGCGAGGTTGGATTCGCCTATTTCTCTGTCAGCCTGCTCACTCTCCTTCTCTTCCCGGCGATGCTGCCGGTGCTGGCGCTGTGCAACCTATGCTGTCTGCCCTTCACCTTCTGGAGCATCTGGTATCAGAAATTCCGTGCCCACAATTGGTGTACACTTTGCGTGCTGGTGCAGACTTCTCTGTGGTTGCTATTTTTCTGCTACCTGTCAGGTGGCTGGTTGCGCATGGCATGGCCTCCCACACCGGCCGTAGTGGTGCTGGGTCTCACCTACCTCGGTGTCATGCTCGCGATCAATGCTATTATGCCATTGATAGAGAAAACCGATGATGACAGATAATCACTAAAAAGAAAGATCATGAACAAGCCCAAACAGATACCACATCCTGAGCTGGCCAAAGCGATACGGCTGACACCCCTGCAGCTCAACGCCCTACGTTGCGAGGAGAAACACACCGTCCTCACACCCCAACTGATGAAATCCCTTGCCAACACCCCGGCCAAACCGGAATAGATCCCTGTCCACCAAGCCCACCCTGGCACCACCAATTTGGCAGCGCCCCCGTTGGCTACATCTTGTAAGGTCTCCTCATCTATTCATTGTCATCCATTGCCATGGTTATGTCTTTGCGTATTTCCTCGCCAAGAACGGTCGTAAGCTTCCGACGCTGATTGTATTGGCGGCGACTGATCAGATTGGGAAGACTTTCCCCTTTCTCGGCATTAAGACGCTTGAAAAGGTAATTTTCGCTATCAAAACCAAACGCCTCAGCCGTGGCGGAAAGAGCGATCACTTCCAGGTCGGAAAACTTGGGTACGACGCCACGATGTGGGCGATTTCCATTCTTGTCTACTCGATTTCCTGCAAATTTTTTGTAAATCTCGAGAATTTGTGCGAACTTTACGATGAAGTTGTGCATAAGCGCGATGATAGTAATCAATGGTTTGGTCACCACTAATTTACTAAACATCAGCGACATGTGCAACTTTTTCATTATAAATACTTAAGAAATTTAATTCAACCAACGGGTAAAATTTTATAATCTGACACGATTTCTTAAATGAAAGAGCCGTGAGAGTAGCGTGAGTGGAATTTAGAATTATTTTGCATTTAGGGCAGAATTGCGTAAATTTGCAGTTGAAATGAAACAATCGGTCATCATACGCTTCGCAATCCTCGGGGTGCTGTGGCTGGCACTCGTGACAGCTATCCTGGTGCGCACGCCCTTCACGCTCTACACCGTTTTTGTGATTGTGGCTTCGGCGATTATTATATTTGTGCCCGTATATAAAAAATACGTGAAGAATGACAACGACAGATGATAAATATCCTTTGTTGAGCAAGATAGACTCGCCGGCCGACCTTCGCCGTCTCGACGAGGCTGTGCTGCCCCAGCTATGTGCCGAGATCCGGGCCTTCCTGATCGAGCAGCTGTCGGAGCATCCAGGTCACTTCGCATCGAGTATGGGCAGCGTGGAGCTCACCGTGGCCCTTCACTATGTGTTTGACACACCCTACGACCGCATAGTATGGGATGTGGGACACCAGGCCTACGGGCACAAACTCCTCACCGGCCGTCGCGACCGCTTCGAGACCAACCGTACATTAGGCGGCCTCAGCGGATTCCCCACCCCGGCCGAAAGCGAATACGATACATTCACCGCAGGCCATGCCTCCAACTCCATATCGGCAGCCCTGGGCATGTCGGTGGCAAGCCTGATGAAGGGCGAGACCCCCCGCCGCAACGCCGTGGCCGTGATCGGCGACGCATCCATCAGCGGCGGACTGGCCTTCGAGGGGCTCAACAATGCGGCAAATACCCCCAACAATATGCTCATTGTGCTCAATGACAACGACATGTCTATTGACGACAATGTAGGATCCCTATCCCATTATCTCACCAAGCTCTCGACATCCCGCAGATACAACAACGCCCGCTACAAGGCATACAACTGGCTCAGACGGCATAAATTCATCAGCGAGGATGGCCGCGGACGCATCATGCGCTTCAACAACAGCCTTAAGTCGCTGCTCGCCGGCAAGCAGAATATCTTCGAGGGCCTGGACATACGCTATTTCGGCCCGTTTGACGGCCATGACATACACAAGATAATCAAAGTGCTGCGTGACATAAAGGATATGGAGGGCCCCCGAATATTGCATCTGCGCACCGTCAAGGGCAAGGGATTTCCCGCAGCCGAGAAGAATCCCGCCGAATGGCATGCCCCCGGGCGCTTTGACCCCGTCACCGGAGAGAAGATCAAGGCTCCGTCGGGCCCCGACACACCGCGCAAATTCCAGGAGGTATTCGGCGACACCCTGCTCGAACTGGCATCTGAAGACAGCCGTATCATGGCCATCACAGCCGCTATGTCGTCGGGCACATCCATATCGATAATGCAGAAGCAGATGCCCCATCGCGTCTTCGATACGGGCATATCCGAGGGACATGCCGTCACCTTTGCCGGAGGGCTGGCAAGCCAGGGTCTGCGGCCTGTGGTAGGCATCTATTCGAGCTTCCTGCAACGCGCCTACGACAATATCATCCATGATGTGGCCATCCAGAGCCTGCCCGTAGTGTTCTGCATCGACCGTGCCGGTCTGGTGGGCGACGACGGCATGACCCATCACGGCAGCCTCGACCTCGCTTACCTCAATGCCGTGCCCAACATGATAGTGTCCGCACCGGCCGACGAGCACCAGCTGCGTAACCTGATGCTCACCGCCCTAAACCAGGACAAGGCGCCCTTTGCAATACGCTATCCCAGAGGTCAGGGCTCGCAGCCCCGGTGGCACAACGAGATGCAGCCTGTAGAGATCGGCAAAGCCCGTTGCCTGACCGAGGGTGATGATGTAGCCGTGCTGACAATAGGCACAGTCGCTACCGACGCAGCCGTGGTTGTGGCCAAGGCCCGTCAGGAAGGAGTGAACGCCGCACACTATGACATGGTGTTTCTCAAGCCCATCGACACAGATCTCCTTGACCAGCTCGGCGCGAAAGGCATACCGGTGGTGACAGTCGAAGACGGCACCTTGAATGGCGGACTTGGATCGGTGGTAAGCTCATACTTCATACAGAAGGGCTATCCCAACAAGGTGACATCGCTCGGAATACCTGATAAATTCGTAGCCCACGGCACAGTGTCACAGCTCAAGATTCTCTGTGGATTTGATACTCCCGCAATCCACCGGGCCATCATGACAGCCGCCAAACCTGCAGAAAAATGAAAATCGTGATCGACGGAGCCGGCGACGTAGGCTCTCATCTGGCCCGCCTTCTCACAAACGAGGAACAGGACATCCTCATCATCGACTCCGACCCGGTGAAGCTCGATGTGCTCGACTCCCGGTATAATCTGATGACAGTCGAGGGTACGCCCACATCATTTGACACATTGCGCAGGGCCGAGGTGCAGAACTGCGACCTCTTTATCGCTGTCCTGAGCTCTGAGAGCGACAACATCGTGGCATGCTCCATGGCCAAGTCGCTCGGGGCTAGACGCACCGTGGCCCGAATCCAGAGCTACGGATTCATGGAGGAGCAAAACCGCGAGTTTGTGCGCCGTATGGGCGTAGACAACCTCATCTACCCCGAATATCTTGCCGCCCAGCAGATTGTCACCGCTCTTGCCCGCCCGTGGGTGAGACACTGGTTTGAAATTCTCAACGGCGAGATCATTGTAGTGGGCGTCAGGCTGCCAGCCAACGCACAGCTCTGCGACATGAGGTTGCGCGACTTTACCTCGGCCAACCGCGACTTCCACGTATCGGCCATACGCCGCAATCAGGAGACCATCATACCCCGTGGCGATGACATCATGCGCCCCGACGATATCCTGTATTTCACCACCACCCGCGAGAAAGTGGGGCTGCTGCTCGGCCTCACCGGCAAGAAGGAGACCAAGATCAGGAGGGTGCTGGTGGTAGGTGGCGGAAAAATCG
>CAZBWZ010000119.1:0-7032 GCA_964495725.1 uncultured Bacteroides sp. | reverse complement strand
GCTATGTGCTGGTACACCTGCAATACAAGATGAACATACTGCCCAAAAAGAAAGAGCTCACAGGCAAGACCTACGCCTACTGATTTGGATTGACCCCTTTGGAGGGGCCGTCAAGGCCCTCCAAAGGGGTTGTGGGCAGTTGTAAATTTCTATAAACGAGGCACACCAGAGAGGTTGCCAGCGATTACATCATAGATAGTGTCAGCGATTACATCAGGGTGTGCGCCAGCGATAGCACCAGAGAGAGCCTCGGAGAGGCGGGTTGTGGCCAACTTTTAATTCATGCATCCGTTGAATAGCGGGTGGTATTTGTGATGTCGGGTAAAATACGTAAATTTGCGCTGTAATTTCGATCGTATGGGTTATCCGCGTTTGTTATCGTATCTGATGGTGTTGTTGATAGCGTTGTTGACGGCGTGCGCCGACAGCACGGAGACCTACGACCATGACCGTGCGCTCAGAAGGGTGCTCAAGGTGCAGGAGCTGCAGAATCTCAATCCGGGTGACCCGGCGGTGGTGCCCGAGATGATCACTATTGTCGACAGCATGCGCCGTTCGGGCCCGGATGCGTGCTATTTCGGAGCGCTCAACGTGGTCATCGACAGGCTATTCTCCGACGGCCGATACGCCGAGGCCGACTCGCTCGCCGTAAGGATGCAGCAGGAGGCCTGGGACAGCCGCGATTCGTTGGCGATGGCGATGGCCGGCAGGGTAAGGGCGCAGATCCTCTACAAGCTCAGCCAGCCCGACAGGGCGATGGACGAGTTGCGGTCGGCTTTGCCCTATATCGAGCGGCCCGTGCGCGGCGGCTCGGATTTCGGCACGGCCACGAGCATGGTGGAGTGGCTGCATATAGTGGCCAGGGCATCGCGCGACACAATGATGATGAACGAGGCAGGCCGCAGATATGCCACCCTGACACGTGACAATATAGCCGCGGGGATATACACCGACTCCACCGGACATTTTCCGGTCACGGCACTCGCCTTCGAGGCCGAGACCGCCCTTGAGGGCGGCGATATCGTCAGGTCTCGTCAGTTGCTCGACAGTGCGTCGGCTTTCATCCGGCCCGGCTTGCCTGCCCGGGCTTACGAGCATTTCTATTATTCGCGGGCGCGCCAGCGTGCGGCCGGAGATGACTGCACCGGCGCGCTGGCCGATGTTGACACGTTGCTCTCCACCCACCGCAATTTCCCGTGGTTTTACCTCCATGACCTGTTGCTCAAGGCCGACATACTTGAGGCGGCCGGGATGCACGACCGCAGCGCCGCCACCTACTCGGAATATGTCGAGTATCACGACTCTATATCCCGGCGCTTCACCGACAGACGTCTCCACGACCTCACGGTGCTATACCGCTCGGAGATAGACCGCGAGCAGCGTCATATACATGCGATACGTCTCGGAGCCCTGGGTGCCACGAGTGTGCTATTGCTGATACTCCTTGCCGTGACCCTGCGTCATGTAATGGCCGAGAAAAAGCGCAACCGCCTGCTGGTGGAGCGCCTGCACGAGTATGACCGCGCCGCGAGTCCGCACCGCAGTGTGGCCCAGCCCGAGAGTGATATTGAGGATGAGTCGCCGCTGAGCCGCCTCGACAGGTATATGCTCGAAGAGCAGCCTTACACCGACCCGGCCCTGGGCCGCAAGGAGCTTGCCGACTACCTATCGGTCAGCCCCGATGAGCTCGCCCGCATCATACGCGCGGGCCGTGACTCGTCCGTACATTCGTATATCAACTCATTCCGTACCGACAGGGCGCGCCACATCCTGGATTCGGAGCCAGACGCCACCATCGCCGATATAGCCTCGCGGCTGGGCTTTGGCACGGCGCGCACCTTGCAGCGTGCCTTCAAGGATCGTTTTGATATGACCCCCTCGCAATATCGCGCTGCCTCCGACTCGCTGCGCAATGCCGACTGACCCTCTCCGCTCCTCTGCGGGATGCCTTACCGACCAACTCGGGTGGCGGGATCACTATAATTATTTCTCTACTCCTCTGCTCCTTTGCGTGATATTTCGGGGGAGGATGAAGATGGGGAAGATGAGCAGCAGGGCGAGCACCGACATCACCAGACCGCCCATGGTGCCGATGGCGAGCGGATACCAGAATGATTCGCGGCTGTCACCTATGACAAAGGGTATGAATCCCAGGATGGTGGAGAGCACTGTAAGCAATATCGGCACGATCTTGATGCGGAAGGCTCGGATGTACAGTCTGAAAGGCGAGGCACCTGGATATTGCCGCAGCAGCGTGCCGTATTCGTCGAGCAGGTATATCGCGGCATTCACCGTGATGCCCGCCAGCAGGATAAACGATGCGAATCCTCCCTGATCGAAATTGATGCCCGTAAGATAAAATATGCCGAACACACCGATAAACGACACCGGGATGATGAATATGACGGCAAACGGGCGGCGCAGTGAATTGAACAGAATCGAGGTGGTGAAGAATATCACGGTGATCACCAGCAGCAGCAACCGGTATTTGCCCGATTCATCCTTGTCCTTGTATTTAGCGCTCTCGCTCTCGGCCCTGTAACCCACAGGCATGAGCGTATTGATCACCTCCAGATCATGCTCGAGCAGACGCTCGCCCTGGGTGTTTGAGCCTATGTACTCATATTGCAGGCACAGCACATACTCCTGATTCTTCTTGATGATGTCCTGCGGAGCCTGGCGCTTTTCAATCTCGCCGAAATCAGAGAGCTTGAAAGTGTGGCCATCTATGGTGAAGGGCCTGTGCATGAGCGCGTACACGTCATACTCGCCGCCCTGACGCGAGGATAACCTTATCTTCTCGCAGCCATTGCCTGTCATCACCTGTCCGCAGCTGATGTCACGCCCGAATGTAGGCTCGATGGCAGAAAAGAGGCGTGTGGCGCTGATGCCGTGCTCGGCCAGCCTGTCACGGTCTACCGTAAGATGAAACTCCGAGTAATCGTCCTTCCAGTATGAGAATTCCGACGCCATGCTCACCTCCTTGATGCGCCGGTGGGTGAGCAATGTGTCACGCAGGCGGTAGGCCCAGTCGTACAGGTCGTCGTAGTTGTAGCCCGTGAGCCTGACACGGTAGCTGCCGGCATTCTCGCGCACATCGTTGCTGAAGCCGTGGTCTTCCAGACCGTACACGCTCCATGAGCCGCCGCCGAGCGTGAGGGCCTTTCCCACCACATCACCTTTCAGGCGGTATGGGAATCCGTCATAGCGGTGCCCCTTGTCGAATAACACCGAAATCGAAGCCCGTCGCGCCCCCTGTACCGTGGTCTGAAACTGGCGTATCTCAGGAAATCCGGTGAGATACAATTCCATCTTCTTCACCAGCTCGTTCATCTGGTCTAAAGTGGCGCCGTTGGGCAGCGTGGCATTGATGGTGAGCACCGGTTCGCCGGGCTCGCGGTCCCAGTAAGAGCCCGCATACACCTTTTCGGCAAACAGCCTCAGAGTACCGCCTAAAGCGATGTCCACCACCGGCTTTACCGATTGCTTGTAGAGATCTGAGCCGAAGATGCCGTTATAGCTGCGGGCCCAGACGCTGTCGCCCTCGATAGTCTCCGGCAACATGAACACCGGCAGCCCGAAGGCAAGCACCACAAGTATGACACAGGCGGTGCGGAAACGCAGGATACAGCCGAGGCATCTCTCGTACACGTGCGACAGGGCCGGCGACATGCGCCGGCGCAGCCTCATCCACCGCCCGGAGGACACCCCACGGCGTATGCCCAGACGGTCCACGAGGGCCGGCACGAGAAACAGGGCCACCAACAGCGACACCATAAGGTTGATCATCACCACTGTCACGAAATCCTGTAGGCTCAGCCTCGTGCGCTCATCCATGAAGAAGACGACAGACAGCGCGCCTATCGTGGTGAGCGTGGCGGCGAGTATGGCCGTGAACGCCCTCAGATTATGGCGACGCGTATAGTGGTCGGTCATCACTATCAGGTTGTCGATTATCAGATTCAGCGATATGGTGATTCCGGCGAGCGAATATAGCTGGATCTCCACTGCGGTGAGGTAATAGAACACCACGGCCACGGCCAGGTTGATCGCCAGCCCTATGGTGATGAGCATCACGTATCTCAGATTCAGCGATACCAGCCCTACGAAAAGCAGCAGTATGAGCACCGTGAGGCCCGAGCGGAAATAAATCTTGTCGAGCTCGGTGTCTATCTCGGATGTGGCGTCGTAAGCGGTATCGATCATGTAGTCATGCGGCATAGAGGTGACGAAGACTCCTAAAGCCGCCCTTATCTCATCGGCAAGCTGCAGCTGGTTGGCATCGGCCTCAGAGGTGATGTTGACATATATGGAGTTGAGACCGTTGATGCGGAAATAACCGGTGGGATCGGCCTCCTGACGGTTCACCGTCACGAGATTGTCGAGAGGTACGGAGAATCCGCCGGGTGTCCGGACGGTAATCTGCGACGGCACGAAACCGTCAGTGTCTCCGGCAGAGCCCATAGTGAGCCGCATCCACCTCGGGCCGCTCTCGTCGCTCACCTGCGCCATACCCAGAAATTCACTGCTGCAGTGCTCGCTTATCGCCCGGCGGATATCGCTCGGCGTGACACCGATGGCATTGAGACGGTCGATGTCGTAACACAGCCTCCACTCCATGGGCTGCGCCCCGCTCAGCTCCACCTTGCTCACACCGCTGATGCGTGACAGCAAGGGCTTGAGATTCTCATCGGCATATATCTGTATCTCCGGAGGCCCGGCCGGAGCGTTTATGGTGAGTGTCATGAAGGGCCGCGAGCTGTCCCTCTCCACCGGGCGCAGGGAGATTGACGGGTAGCTGACACCCTGGGGCATCCCGCTCCAGGTCTGGCGCACGAGTGCCGATACCTCGAAGCGCACGCTCTCCATGTCGGTATGCCGGTCGAGGTTGATTGAGACACGGCCGCCGCCATTGTATGACTTTGAGTCGATGCCTTTCACACCCCTTATGCGTGCGAGCACCGATTCAAGGCGTGATGTCACCTCTGCCTCTATGGTGCGGGCCGAGGTACCCGGCATCGAGAAGCTTACGGTGACGGTGGGCAACGTGCGTGACGGAGCCAGCTTCACCGGCAGCCTCGGGATGAGGGCGCAACCCACGATGGCCAGGGCTATGAACGACACTATGACAGTAAAGGAACTTACCTTCATCACCGGTTGTTGAAATCAAATTCATCAGACAGAGATATACCCATGCCGAAGTCGTATAGTGTGAGCCGGCGTATCTTGTAGTGGCTCAGCCAGTAATTCTGCAGCGCGGAGATATAGTTGCGTGAGGCCTCCTGGCGGCGGTTGAGCGACAGCGTGAGCGAATTGATGTCAGCCTTGCCTATGATGAAGCGTTGCTGGGTCTGGGCGTAGGCGAGTTCGGCGAGCTCCAGGGCCTCGGATGCCGATGCTATCAGTCGCTGGCGCACCTGATAGTCGCTGATGGTCATCAGTATGTCCTCCTCAATGGAGAGTTCGTCCTGTCGGGCCGCTATCTGCGACACATTGAGGTTGTTGCGGGCCATGTTCACCTTGCCTTTCCTCACGCCCCAGTCGATGAGGGGTACGGTGACGGATACCGACACGAGATCCTGGCGCAGTGGCGAGCGGTAAGCGCCCGAGAGCTTGTCGGATACCTGATTGAAGCCTACCGAGGCATTGACCGAGGCATTGAAGCGGGACTCCGCCTCGGTGCGGTTGACCTCGCGCTCTCCCTCCATGATGGTCTGGCGGTGGGCGAGTAGGGTGGGGTTGTTGTCCTTGGCGAGCATCACTGCCTTATCGGCGGGAATATCCACGGGGATGGGGCGGCCCGGCACCTGTACCGTTATCTCCGTGTCGGTATCGATACCCAGGAACGAAGCCAGCGAGAACATGGCCCGCTTGAGCGAGATGCGCGCATTCTCCAGAGCGTTGCGTGCGTTGACGCGGTCGAGCTCAAGTGTGAGCAGATCGGCATGTGAGATCGACGCTATCTTATACCTTCGCTTCCCGATTACGTACAATGTGTCGCATGACGCCGCATTCTCACGGGCCAGGCGGTATTCCGACTGTGCGAGGGCCAGGGCGAAGAAATACGTCACGGCCTGCTCGCTCACGCTCTCCATGTTGTAGATGAGCTCTTTCTTGGCCTTCTCGTAGCGCAGAGGCTCGATCTTGCGCTCCCATTTGAACGGATTGAATCCGATGAGGCTCTGACGGTAGCCTATCCTCACCGGTACCGACGAATACTGCGTGAACTTGCTGGCTCCGAAGTTGCGCATGTATTCGAGACCGGTCTCGAGATAGAATGATCCGCCGAGCAGGTCGAAATTCTGCTGCACCTCCAGACCGGCCGACGCGCTGTACATCTGCTGCTGCCGGAATACATCGATATTCGCCTGCGAGTCGTAGCGCTGGGTCATGTAGCGGTTGTAGCTCGCGGGTGTGAGCGAGAGCGACAGGCTGGGCAGACGCCCGGCGCGGTAGCTCACATATTGCCAGTAATTGGCCTGATACATGTTGCGGTAGCGGAATGCCATCAGCGATGAATCGTTGGCCAGCCCGATCGCCCGCTCCAGGGTCAGTGTCACGGCCCGGAGTGAGGCGGGTGCCGACAGTATGATGAGTAGCAGGGATAGTATTTTAATTCTTTTCATGTCTGCGATATATTAACCGGTAAAACAGGGGTATCACGAAAATGCTGACGGCTGTGCCTACTATCATCGAGCCGATCATGGCAATGGCCAGCGGACGCTGCAGCTCCGAGCCCATGTCGGAGGTGAAGAGCACCGGCAGCATGGCGAATATGGTGGTGAGCGAGGTCATGATGATTGCCCGCAGACGCCGCCGTCCGGCGGTGTGTATCGCGGTGTCGAGGGGCATGCCGCTCTTGCGCAGCTCGTTGATGGCGCCGAGTTTCAGGATCGAGTCGTTGACCACTATTCCGCAGGTGACTATGATACCTATGGCCGACATGAGATTTAGCGTCTGGCCCAGCAGCATCAGCGAGATGAGGGCGAAGGCGGTGTCGACAGGAATCTCCAGCAGCACTATCAGCGGCTG
>CAZBWZ010000118.1:0-7067 GCA_964495725.1 uncultured Bacteroides sp. | reverse complement strand
ATCGGAAAAATCTATCCGGTTGCGTAATCTGATGTTGGGGGCCAACCGACCGCTCAGCGCCACGGGCAGGTTTATATCTGATGTATTTCAGGCCTTGGTGCTGATTTTGTCTCTGGCTCTGATTGTTTTTATATCGTACGATACTTTTGAGAATATTCCGTTTTTGGAGAATCACCGGTATATGGAGTTTCAGTTTTGGGTTTGTAATATATTCCTATTGTCGTTCTTCGTGGATCTGGTGCTTGTGCCCGACAAGAAGGCTTATCTCAAATCGAGATGGTTCTTCCTGTTGATATCCATCCCATATCTCAATATCATACATCAGATACCGGGGCTGAACATGACAGAGGAGGAGCTGTATTACATACGGTTTATCCCGCTCGTGCGCGGTGGATATGCTTTGAGTATGGTGGTGGGATACATATCCCTTAACCGTGCTTTTTCTTTGCTCGCACAATATTTCGTGATATTGCTCAGCGTAGTGTATATAGCATCCATGATATTTTATTATGAAGAGCATCCTGTGAACCCTGATGTCAACAGTTTCTGGGATGCACTCTACTGGTCAAGTATGAATGTCACTACCGTCGGATGCTATTTCTCGGCAATTACTCCCGTAGGTAAGGTGATATCTGTTGTGCTACCGGTGTCAGGCACACTTATTCTGCCGCTGTTCACCGTGGTGATCATCGACAAAGTGAAGTCATTCTCCGCCGCAGCGCAGCCCACACCTGGGGATAACACGACAGAGTGCAGCACCTCCGATCAGTGACATCGCACGTGGGCAGGTGTAAGGTCAAGGCATTTTTCAGAGTAAACAGATACGACGGAGAGAAGCCGTCATAACCGAAAAATGTTGTAACTTTGCACCTGCAATCATATAAGCGATGGAAGAAACATTTTTATTTATCATTGAAGTGCTGGGCACGGTGGCTTTTGCCATCAGTGGTATCAGGCTGGCCGCCACTAAGAATTTCGATTGGTTCGGGGCCTATACAGTGGGTCTGGTGACTGCTATCGGAGGCGGCACGTTGCGCGATCTGCTGCTCGATATTCCGGTGTTCTGGATGCAGACGTGGTGGTATCTGGCGGTGACAGGGCTGTCATTCGTGCTGGTGCTGGTGTTCAGGAGCCTGCTCGTGAGCCGCGACCGCATGCTGTTTGTGTTTGACAGCGTAGGTCTGGCATTGTTTTGTGTGATAGGCATTCAGAAGACCCTTGCGGCCGGTTATCCCATGTGGGTAGCCACCGTGTTGGGTATCACCACCGGTGCATTCGGCGGTGTGATCCGAGACATACTTATCAACGAAGAGCCCATTGTGTTTCAAAAGGACATATACGCCACAGCCTGTCTTGCCGGAGCCGTGGTGTATTGGCTCGTAGGGCTCGCCGGACTTGACGCCTACTGGCAGGAATCGGCGTGTGCGGTAGTGGTGATAGGATTGCGTGTGCTGTCGCTGAAATACTCGTTGCAGTTGCCGGTGCTGAGAGGGGTGACACGCAGCGCCAAATCATAGCGAATCTGACACAAACCGATGGATATTACGTGAACTTATCATGTCTGTGATACGTTTTATAAGAAACCAACGAAGTTATAATTAATAAAAATTACAGTCATGAGAAAGTCAGTATTATTCGTTTCTACACTTTTATGCGGATTGATGATAATGAACACCGGTTGCTCAACATATAATTCGATGAGCCAGACCGGCAAGAGCGCTACTGTAGGTGGAGCAGCCGGAGCTGCCGTAGGCACGGGACTCGGAGCACTGATAGGCGGAGGCAAAGGCACATGGATAGGTGCGCTCGTGGGGAGTGCTATCGGTGCGGGCACAGGTGCGCTGATAGGTAACCAGATGCAGAAGCAGAAAGACGCCCTTGAGGCCGAGTTGGGTCAGGTCTGGGACCAGAGTAACCAGGATCATCAGATAGTGACAGAGATGGTCAAAGACCGCAACGACCTCGACGCCATCAAGCTTGAGCTCGGCAGCTCGGTGCTCTTCGCCAACAACTCGTCCACACTGTCGCCCTACGCGCAGGAAGCCTTGTCTAAGGTAGCCTACAACCTCGGACAGTTCCCCGATACCAATGTGCAGGTCTACGGTTACACCAGCAGCACGGGTTCGGAGGCCTATAATATGAAACTTTCTCAGGAGCGTGCCCAGGCCGTGGTCAACTATCTTATTGCAGCAGGAGTGAGTCCTTCGCGACTGCAGGCCATAGGCGAAGGCGAGAGCAACCCCGTGGCATCCAATGCCACGCCAGAGGGACAGGCACAAAACAGGCGTGTGGAGATTTACATCACGGCCAGCAACCAGATGATAAATCAGTACAACACCGCCCAGAGATAACGCCAATGACAGATAATACAACAAAAATACATATACATCAGCCTCCGGCCACAGCCGGGGGCTTTGATGCTTTAACGAAACACTAATCACGATGGAAAGACTGAGGGAACAATTGCAGAAGATAGTGAGTGCGGACCGCATACTCGACAGCGATCTTTGGCGCGAGATTTACGCTCGCGATGCGTCATATTTCAGAATCGTGCCCGAGGCGGTGGTGAGGGCACGCACACCCGAGGAGGTGCAGCAGGTGATGCGCGTGGCCCGGCGTATGGGGCTCGGTGTCACCTTCCGCACAGGCGGCACATCGCTCTCGGGCCAGACAGTCAACAGCGGTATCATCTGCGAGTTGCGTGGCGGATGGCAGCGCAGCGAGGTGAGGGACGGCGGCTCCAGGATATGGTTCGAACCCGGCCTGACAGCAACCCAGGTCAATACCATACTCAAGCCTCATCATACACACATAGGTCCGGACCCGGCCTCGTCACAGGCAGCCATGATGGGAGGTATCCTGTCGAATAACAGCAGCGGCATGGAGGCCGGTGTGAAATACAACTCCTATCACACCATGACAGCTATAGAGTTTGTGCTCGCTAACGGCAACCGCTACAATACTGCTGTCGAGGCCGACCGCAGGCGCTTTGTCCAGCAGGAGGCCGACCTCTGCAAGGGCCTTCTCGAAATCCGTGATACGATAATGAAATCCGACTCCATGCGCAGCCGCATCGAGGAGAAATACAAGATCAAGAATGTGACGGGCTACTCGATGAACGCTTTTGTCGACTATTCCGATCCTCTGGATATCTTCGCACATGTGCTGATAGGCTCCGAGGGCACCCTCGCGTTTATCGTTAGCGGCGAGCTGTCGACACGCCCGCTGATGAATGTCTACAGCAGCGCGATGCTGTATTTCGATAATGTCGTGTCGGCTGCGGCGAGTGCTCCGTGGCTCGGCGAGAGCGGGGCGCTCGCGGTCGAGATGATGGACTATGCGTCGCTGCGCAGCTATATGGGAGCGAATATCGATATGCCCGCCGGCACCACAGCCCTGCTGATAGATTACGGGGCACAGACCCCTGAGGAGATGGAGGCGGCGGTAGCAGCGTTGACCCCGGATATCAAGAAACTGCGTGGACTCTCGGGCATGGACAGCTTTACCCACACTGTCGAAGAGCGTTCGCAGCTCTGGCGCATGCGCAACGGCATATTCCCCTGTGTGGCAGGTGCACGTGTGCCGGGCGACACGGTGGTGCTCGAAGATGTTGCGTCGCCAGTCGAGCGCCTTCATGAGCTCGTGGACGGCACCCAGAAACTCTTCGGCAAGTACGGCTATCAAGGCTCGATCTTCGGCCATGCCCGCGACGGCAACATCCACCCGCTGCTCACCTCGCCGATGGACGGAGGCGCGCACACCGACAACTTCCGCCGGTTTATGGACGACTTCGTAGACCACGTGCTCAGTCTCAACGGTTCGCTCAAAGGCGAACACGGCACCGGGCGCGCCATAGCTCCGTTTGTGGCAAAGGAGTGGGGCGATGATATCTATGCGCTGATGAAGAAGCTAAAGCATCTCGCCGACCCGGGCAATCTGCTCAATCCCGGTGTGATAATCAACGATGATCCAGATGCCTTCATTGAGAATATCAAGCACATGCCGCTATTCGGCAGCGAGGTGGGATACGACAAGGCCGACAAGTGCATAGAGTGTGGCTACTGCGAGCACGTGTGTCCCACCCGCTACGTCACCCTCACGCCCCGTCAGCGCCTGCAGGCCCACCGTATCATGAAGTCGAATCCCGGCAATAAATTTCTGGAGAAACAATACTATTATGCCGGAGAAGAGACATGCTGCACCGACGGCTCATGTCAGGTGCCATGCCCGATGCAGATCAATACGGGTATAGTCACCGACGGCGACCGCGAGAATATCTACGGCGGTATATTCAAGAAAGCGCTCAATGTGTCGGCCAAGCATTACGGAGCTGTCGAGTCGGGTGTGCGCGGAGCTCTGCGTGTGGCCGTGGCCACCGGCAAGGTCATCTCGCCATATCCGTTGATATGGGCTACCGACTTCCTGCACAAGATATATGACAAGGTGCCCCACTGGTCGCGGTTCTTCCCGTATCCGGCGAGTCTCCACTACCGCGAACTCGATAATCCCGACTGGATATACTTCCCGGCGTGCGTGACACGTATCTTCGGCGCGTCATCTGTCAAAGGCAAGGACGATAATATCACCGTGGTGCTCCGCGTGGCCGAGAAGGCCGGCCTGCGTGTGGCGGTACCCAAGAAGGTGCACGGCGTATGCTGTTCGCAGATCTGGGAACACAAAGGCGATCCCGCCGGACAGAAGGTGATGGCCGAGGAGGCTGTGGAGTGCTTCTATAAGATGACCGACGGCGGACGTATCCCTATGTTCTGCGACACCACCTCATGCACGCACACCTTGCTGCAATCCGTGAGGGACAAACTTGGCGACGATGCCCGTGCTAAATACGACAAGCTCCGTATCATTGACATCACCCAATGGCTGGCCGATGAAGTGCTGCCGCGTGTCACTGTCACCAACCCCAAGGGACGTGTGCTGCTGCATCCCACCTGCGCCGCCACCATCATGGGGCTCGGTGTCGTGATGGAGAAGGTGGCCAAGGCATGCAGCCGCGAGGCCTACACTCCCAGCAATACACACTGCTGCGGAGCCGGCGGCGACCGCGGATTCATCTATCCCGAGGTGGCACAAGCGGCGGTGAGGGATGAGAAACGCGAGATCGAGGGCATGGAGTTTGACGGATGCTATTCGCTGGCCCGTACCTGTGAGATCACGATGCGTAGCACCATGGACAGGGTGTACGAACCCCTCGTGTATCTCGTCGACGAGACTGTGGGCTGACTTCGGTCAGCCCCGTCCTCTCCCTTTGCCGATGATATTCCGGCATTTGTACAGTGCCACGAACAGCCGGGCGAGATGATACTTCACCATCAGAAACCTGATCTTTCCGGCTGTGGAAAATGAATGGAGCGGGATGTGGGGGAGTACCTCGTCTGATTCGGGGAAGATTGTGTGAAACTCCCGGAGCCGGTCGTAGGAATCGGTGACAAGATTGAGCTTGGCGAGATATTGAAATGAGAGCTTGGTGAGGCGCATGTCGTCACGGTCGGGCAGCGAGTCGAAAAACTCGGTCAGCCTTCTGGCCACTTCTATCATCTGCCTAACTTGCCTTATACCGTAGCCTGTGGTGATCGACCCTACGTTCGCCCGGTTGTAGTGATAGTATGTGCACGTGACCGATGAGATGCTTCGCGCGTAATAAAACACCCTCGATATCATACCGTTGTCATCCCACATGTCGAGGCCCGGCCACGGCAGTATATTGTTGTCTGTGTAGAGTGAGCTGCGGATGAGTTTGTCGTGTGCAAACATGCCTCCGCGGGTATCGCGATACCAGTTGCGTATCCTGTCTTTTCCCGTCTCATATTCTATCACCGGCTCTCTTTTTATCTGTGAGGTGGCATACTCCAGTATCTCTCCGCTCATCACTATATCTGCGTCTCTGAGGATAGCTTCATCGTACATCTTTTCATACAGGTCGGTATCCACCCAGTCGTCGCCGTCGCATTGGGCCACAAAATCCCCGGTCACGGCCAACAGTCCTTCACGGCGGGCGGCCGCGACACCCCCGTTGGTCGTGGTGCGGATGATACGGGTCTGGGCTGCACGGTGGGGATATTTGCCGAGCGTGCGTTTGATGATATCTACCGAATCATCGGGTGAGCAATCATCGATAAACAATATCTCCATATCATCGAGGGTCTGGGCAAACAGGCTCTCGGCACATTTTTCAATATAAGCCGATACGTTGTATACCGGCACTATTACGGATACTTTTGGCATTTGCGGTATGCGGAATTGAGAGGTGATACAGGCTTTCCACGCCAAAGTTACGATTAATATCCTATACACGCAACACCCCTGGCCTGAAGTCGCACGCAGAGGGGCAGAGGAGCAGAGATATTGAGGTGATTATTTTTGCAAAAGTTAAATGTTCAGAATGAATTTTCATTCGTATCACCACAGATATCCTTCCGATGTACCTTCCCCTAAGACCTCCGCTTCTCCGCTCCTCTGCGTGACCAATTGTGATGTATAATGTATTCAGGAGGCAGATCTTTAGGTTCGGACGAGCCGTCGCAGGATAGAGGCAGATTGACAGCAGGATTTTGTGTGTGATGAAGTAAAAATAGTTTTGGTAAGCTAATTTAAATTGTGTAATTTTGCATACAGACTTCACGCTGTGGGAGCCGGGCGTTAATCAGCCATGGCAACGGCACGCGGGAGTCTGTGACATATTTTGAAAAGCGTATATTGACGCTTTGTCTTTGGCTAACTCTGAAATGTGGCAATTTCAAAACGATGTCAAGGATGAAGTAACAATAGACGCCACGGGTATGTTTGTACCTATCCGGGCTCATTTCAGGCGTATGCTTGGAATGGGTTTGGGGTAACTGCATATACAGCGTGGAGTCTGCGTTACTCGTTCTACATCGATACGCCGCCACATGCGTTGAGTTAGCGGGACGAGTAACATACGACTCTTCGCTTTTCTTTTACCCAAAACGAATTATCGCCATTTGGAGTCGATGGCTGTGAAGCGAAAGGCTCAAAGGTGCAACCGGAACTTATTGACAACATATCCAAGACATTGAAAGACGATTTGATAA
>CAZBWZ010000117.1:0-7103 GCA_964495725.1 uncultured Bacteroides sp. | reverse complement strand
ATCACCGGATTGCCGGTCAGTCGCATCATTTCCGTGATTATGGAGTATATTATCGAGGCTCTTAACATATCGCATCCCGGTAAACGCAAGGACAAGGACGGAAAGCCCCATCAGGAGGATTCCATATATCCCGCAGAAGCTCATCCGAGTGCTTCCGACCGTCTGTTCTTGATATGTGACGGCATGGGTGGCCACGATGCGGGCGAGGTGGCCAGCAGCACCGTATGCCGGGCGATCGGAGAATACATCACCGGCAGATGTGACACAGAGGGTGAGGATTTTTCACCTGAGATACTCCATGATGCCATCGACTCAGCCTTTGACGCCCTCGACAGCCATGATACCGGAGCGGCCATGAAGATGGGCACCACGATGGCAATGCTCAAGCTGTATGACAAGGGGGCTGTCATAGCCCACATCGGTGACAGCCGGGTATATCATATACGCCCCGGAGACGATGACGACACACCGGCCAAGGTGCTCCACCGCACTTTCGACCATTCATTGGTGTTCGAGATGATCCAAGCCAATGTCATGACCGAGGAAGAGGCCCGTCTATCGCCTCACAGAAACGTGATCACCAAGGCTATGCAACCTCACCTCGAGCACCGGCCCGAGCCCGACATCACCAAGATCACCGACATCCGCCCCGGCGATTATTTCTATGTCTGCTCCGACGGAATGATCGAGAATATGGACATTCCCGAGATTGAGAGAATCTTCGCCGGCAATGATATAGAGCAAATACACCAGACACTGCTCGACGAGACAAGTGACAACGATGACAACCACTCGGCCTTTATCATACACATCAAATCCGTCACCGGCACTGGCGATGAGGCGGATCTCTACGATGCCTTTGATGCAGTGAGCCAGACCCCCTCGGTAATCCCTCCGCCGGCTGATGCCCATACCGATAAAGAGACCTCCGCCGACAGCACTCATAGTGAGGATATACTGGATGAATCCGATGACACAGTCAATACATCACACGGCTCTCGACACCGCCGTACAGTAATCACCTTGATAGCCATAGTCATTTCCATTCTCGCCATACTTGCCTGTTTAGCCGGATACCTGCAATTTTAACCTAACCATTCTTATATCACACAGCTATAACCCACCTGCCTGCTTACCTCACTGATTGTGACCGGGAGTTGAACATGTCCACGTAATTGATTGTTATAAAGATATGGATACAGATGTCTCTGTATTCATGACATTTATATTCATACAGTCTCAAACATCACCACGTTTCACCATCCATCCCACTACAATCATGAACAAGATCTCATTAGCCGCTCCGATGATCGCCTGTCTGTGTCTATTCTCCTACTCATCACTCAAAGCCGGCTCTCCGGCATATCCTTCATCGCAAGAGACGGATGTCAATGTGGCCGATTCAACAAGAATGTATCCCGAAGAGATGCAGCGTACCGCGTTGCTGAGGGATTCCAAAGTGATATATGTCAACGGCGGTGACGGCGGATATGCCCCGCGCGATTCTGCCGAGGCTCTTATGGCAAAGTTCTATGATGATCAGTTCCGTCACTCACAAGATCCCGAGGCGCCTATGTTCACCTTCATGAGCAAGAATGCCGACCTTGCGATGGGTATCGGTGCCAACGTGGTGCTGGGCGGATGGTTCAACTGGAACGGCTACATCGCCGGCTCTGATTTCTCACCCTACTCGATAGCCATACCCAAGACACCGGAGACAGAGAGGAGTCTCGACGGATCGGCCTCAGGATCATCAATATATTTCTCGATCATAGGCAAGAATGAGAAGGTAGGCAATTACCGCGTGTATATTCAGGGCGGATTCAGCGGCTACGCCCACAAAGGCTTCAAACTCAAAAAGGCATACGTGCAGATGCGCGACTTCACCGCCGGTCTGGCACCCACCACATTCTCCGACCCGGCATCACAGCCCGACGTGCTCGATTCCGGAGGCGCCAACGGCAAGGTGGGCAAGTCGAATCTGCTCGTGAGATACATGAAGACATTCCGTGGCAAGTGGTCGGTGGCCGGATCGGTCGAATTGCCCTCATCACAGCCCGATGTAAGCGGTGCGGATGTATCCAAGGTACTCGATTATGTGCCCGACTTCGCCGCCCTCGGACAGTATCAGTGGAACCGCGGCCTCAGCCACATACGCCTCGCGGGTATTGTAAGGTCGATGTCTTATCGTGAGCTCGGCAGCGGCCAGACTCACCACGTCACAGGCTGGGGCGCTCTGTTGGGAAGCACCGTCAAGGCCGGCAAGAGACTGACCATATACGCCCAAGGCTCGGTAGGCAAAGGCATGACCGCCTATACCGGCGACCTCTCCAACGGCAACTACGATCTCCTTGCCGACCCCTCTGACCACGGTCATCTTTACGCCCCCGCCACGATAACCGCGATATGCGGCCTAAAGTACTACTGGAAGAGCAATCTCACCTCCACCCTCGCACTCGGTACATTGCGCAACTTCGCCAAGGGCGGTACCGACGACAGCACGTACAGATACGGCCAGTATCTTGCCGCCAACATCAACTACCATATCACTCCCCGTTTCAGCATCGGTATGGAATACGAGGCCGGAAAGCGTATGAATTACAACCGCACACACGGCAATGCCAACCGTCTGCTCGCTACTTTTGTAGCTGCGTTCTGATTTTTGCGATACTTTTTGACATCTCATAATTTATAAGTACCTTTGCATGCACTTTTGCAATCAAAAACTGAATGAAGGTACTTAAATTCGGAGGCACTTCCGTCGGTTCGGTCGAAAGCATCCTCAGTCTGAAAAATATCGTAGAGAATCTCAGCGGCGACGCTGTAGTGGTGGTGAGCGCCCTCGGTGGCATAACCGACAGACTCATAGCCACCACTCACCTCGCCATGACCGGTGACCCGAAATACAAGGTGGAGTTTGATGCCATGGTTGACCGTCACCACCGTATGATCAACGCTATCATCACCGATGACAACCGCAGGCTCAGTCTGCTCTATCTCGTGGATAAGCTATTCAGCGAGCTCGAATCCATTTATTACGGGCTCTTCCTTATCCGTGACCTCGGGGCCAAATCGCAGGCTGCCATCGTGAGCTACGGCGAGCGCATCAGCAGCCGTATCGTGGCGTCGCTCATAGAGGGTGCCGGATGGCTCGACTCACGCACGTTTATCAAGACCGAGCGCCGGCACGGACATGATGTCCTGGCCAGTGACCTTACATTCTCGCTCGTGCGTCAGGCATTTGCCGGAGCACCCAGGATCACGGTGGTACCCGGATTCATCAGCTCTGACATGCATACGTCTGAGGTCACCAACTTAGGCAGGGGCGGCAGCGACTACACTGCCGCGATAATAGCTGCGGCGCTTGAAGCCGAGGTACTGGAGATCTGGACCGACGTAGACGGATTCATGACGGCCGACCCGCGTGTGATCCCCACGGCCTACACCATCCCGCGCCTCACCTACGCCGAGGCCATGGAGCTCTGCAACTTCGGTGCAAAGGTGATCTATCCCCCGACAATATACCCTGTGTATGTCAAGCGCATACCCATCAAGGTGAAGAACACCTTCAACCCCGATGGAGACGACACAATAATAAAAGATGACATCGAAAACGACGGCAAACCCATCAAAGGCATATCCAGCATCAAGGGGGTCGCGCTCGTCACCGTAGCCGGGCCCGCCATGGTGGGTGTGGTAGGTGTCAATCAGCGCATATTCACCTGTCTTGCCGTCAATTCCATATCAGTATTCACCGTATCACAGGCCTCGTCAGAGAGCTCCATACTGATCGGTGTGCGTGAGCCCGACCTTGAAAAGGCCGTCGAGGCCCTCAACGATGAGTTTGCAAAGGAAATTGCCAGCGGGGCCATGATGCCCGTCACCGCAAGAGGCAAACTGGCCTCGGTGGCTGTGATCGGCGAAAACATCAGCACCTCGTCACAACTGCCCGGACGGCTCTTCGCCGCTCTGGGCCGCAGCGGTATACGCGTACATTCAATAGCACAGGGAGGCTCCGGCCTCAACATATCGGTGCTGGTGGATGAGACAGAGCTGCGCAAGTCGCTCAATGTGATCCATGACTCGCTGCTGCTGAGCGAATACAACGAGCTCAACCTCTTCATCATAGGTATCGGCACCGTAGGCGGCAACCTCATCACCCAGCTTAAGGCCCAGCACAAGATGCTGATGGAGACCCACCGTCTGAAAATCAATGTCGTGGGTATCGCCAACACAAGCCACGCCCTATTTGACCGCAACGGCATAGACCTCGACACATACCGCGAGCAGCTACTACAGGCCCCGCCCAGCGGCAACAGCAATATACTCAACGGGGTGCTGGGCATGAACATATTCAACAGCGTGTTTGTCGACTGCACGGCCTCTGAGGAGATTTCCGAGCTATACCAGCCTCTGCTCGACCACAATATTTCGGTCGTAGCGGCCAATAAGGTTGCCTCCGCCGGAAGCTACGATGCATATCTGAGGCTCAAGGAGACAGCTTTGCGCAACGGTGTCAAGTTCTTGTTCGAGACCAACGTAGGTGCCGGTCTGCCAATCATCTGCACCATCAACGACCTGCGCAACTCCGGCGACTCGGTGCTGCGCATAGAGGCGGTGCTCAGCGGCACCCTCAACTACATATTCAACGAGATGTCGGCATCCATGTCATTCTCACAGGCAGTGAGGGAGGCGATGCACCGGGGCTTCACCGAGCCTGATCCGCGATTCGACCTCAGCGGTATCGATGTGGCCCGCAAGCTCGTGATTCTCGCCCGCGAGGCCGGCTACCGTGTGGAGCTGGCCGATGTGGATGTGCGCAAGTTTCTGCCCGATGCGGTATTCGAGGGCGATCTCGACAGCTTCTGGCGCCACATTGAGCTGCTCGACCCCCAATTCGAGGAGCAGCGCCTGCAGCTCGAGGCCGAGCACAAGCGACTGCGTCTGGTGGCCCGACTCAACGGCGGCCGCACGAGCGTGGGAGTCGAGGCCGTGGATATCAACCATCCGTTCTACAACCTCGAGGGCAGCAACAACATAATACTGCTCACCACCGAGCGCTACCACGATTATCCAATGATCATCCAGGGCTACGGAGCCGGAGCCGATGTCACGGCTGCCGGCGTATTCGCCAATATCATGTCTATCGCTAATATCTGACAGTCAATGAAGTTTCCGCAGTGTTTATTATTACCCCTCCTGTCATTGGCGTGTATGGCTACGGCCCTCACTGCCTCGGCACAGTCATCCACGGGCTCATCATCTACGACACAGCGTAAGCCTGCCGATATTCCCGACATCATCACCACCGCATGGGAGGCTACCGAGCCCATGGGTCTGAGGGAATGGGTGCCGGTAGACACTCTCGAATACAACTATTACCTGCGGTCGGTGGCCTCGGCCATGAGCGATACCTACGTCACCACAGGTAACCTTGGCGCGGCGGGCAAAAACATGATATTCATGCAGCAGCGCCCGCTGTCACAGTTTTTTCTCAACGAATCGATGTTGCAATGGTTTCCCCTGCTCTCCAACCATATCTACTACAACTCGGCTCAGCCCATCACCCAGGTATCATACAACACCGGCGGCACACGCGACAACTCGCAGGACCGCCTCACCACCATCTTCTCGGGCAATATCAACCGCGTGGCTCAGATCGGGGCCAATGTCGACTATCTCTATTCCAAAGGCAGCTACAACAATCAGTCGGGCAAGCATTTCAACTGGGGTCTGAATGGTTCGTACATCGGTGACCATTACGAATTTCAGGGAGCCTGGTATCACTACAACGCCCTCAACAAAGACAACGGCGGTATCACCGACGACCTCTACATCACCGACCCGGCCAAGCTGCAGGGCGGTGTGTCGTCGATCAATCCCAAATCAATCCCCACCAACCTCTCAAAAGCGCATACCCGAATCAAAGGCGGCGAGCTGTTTCTCAACAATACTTACAAACTGGGATTCTGGCGCGAGACGCGTGACTCGGTCCATACCGATTCAGTCATAGCTAAAGATTACGTGCCTGTCACCTCTTTTACATGGACACTCAACTACACTGATGCCAAATACCGCTTTGATGATTCGGGCAATGAGATAAGCTCTTTCTGGCCTGACCGTTATTTCTCCGATTCGGAGACCAACGACTTCACATCCTACTGGTCGCTTAAGAATACGATCGGCATATCCATGCTCGAGGGATTCAACAGGTACGCCAAATTCGGGCTCTCGGCATTTCTCACCTACGAGATGCGCAAGTTCTCTCTCTGCAATCCGGCCGACGATGTCAACGGGCCTACGCCCCTGCCCGACTACTACAACTCGATCGGGCGCGAGAAGAAACAGAATCTCGCCTGGGTGGGCGCGCAGATCTCCAAACAGCACGGCTCTATCCTCACCTACGGTGCCATCGGAGAGTTAGGTCTCATAGGCGATGCCATAGGCGAGATCAAAGCCCGCGGCCATATATCCACCAATATCCCGCTATTCGGCGACACCGTGGCTGTAAAGGCCTACGGAGCGCTCTCCAACCTTACAGCTCCTTATCTGATCAACAACTATATATCAAACAATTTCATCTGGAAAAATGACTTCGGTAAGGAAAGACGGCTGCGCATAGGCGGCACGCTTGACATTCCATGGACCGATACATCCGTGGATGTCGGCACCGAGACAATCCAGAATCTCATCTACTTCAACCAACAGGGATTGCCCGCACAGTCATCAGATGCCATACAGGTATTCTCGGCTCACCTGAATCAGAAGCTCAATGTCGGTATCCTGCACTTTGACAACAGCATCACCTATCAGACATCGTCAAAGTCGGAGATACTGCCTCTGCCGGCCCTCGCGATATTCTCCAACCTATATATCAAATGCAAGATCGCGACACTGTCGCTGCAGCTCGGCGTGGATTGCAACTATTACACAAAGTATTACGCTCCCGCTTTCCAGCCCGCGACAAACATATATTACAACCAGCGCGAAATGAGACTCGGAAACTATCCGTTTATGAACGCCTACGCCAACATGAAGCTCGGACGCACACGTTTCTACGTGATGATGACCCACGTCAACCAGGGTCTCATCGGCGGCAACAA
>CAZBWZ010000116.1:0-7162 GCA_964495725.1 uncultured Bacteroides sp. | reverse complement strand
CCTTTGAATCCTACGAATCCGACATGTGCCACAAAGCTGAAGTCATCACTGATGTCATAGACAAAGCCGGGCTTGAGACCGATTCCGTAGGTAACAGCAGTTCTTGATGAATGTCCGTCGGCCTTCGAACGTCCGAATCCGAGATCCACCCCGCCATCGACAAAGACCTTCACCTTGCCGCTCTTGAGAAATGAGTAACGAGCGTAGGGAGCGAAGTCAACGAGGTCAATCGACAATCCCTTATCATAGTTGTGGTCATAGCCGACCGTAGTACCGATCGCTACCTTGTCGTTAAGATTGTAGCCGATCTCTGGGAGGATACGGAATTCTGTCTTGTTGTCTGATGAGTTACGCCAGAATCCTACTGATCCACCTACATATGCGTTTTTCTGGGCGAATGCGCCGATTGATACGATAGCCATCAGGGCTGCTGCTAAAAATTTTTTCATCTTGGTTGAATTTTGGTTATGAATAGTTGATCGTTCTTCTATCCGGATTTACCGGTATCAGCAAGGTTTCAGTGTCCTTACATCAATATTTACAATCCAATCCAAGCTAATGTTTAAAAGCGCCCGACCAATTTACATATTTTAACAATCCATTCATCCCCACCGCGACAATCTATAAGGAGCTAACACACTTTAATCCATATACATAAATGGACGTGATTAGTCACGTCCGAGCCAGGATAGTGAAATGTCATTGGGGATTACAAAACCACTGGAATGAGGAAAATTAGTACGCCCGTGGGGAGTCGAACCCCAATCGATGGAACCGGAATCCATAATTCTATCCATTGAACTACGGGCGCATTTTCGATGTTTGTGATGCAAATTTACGTCATATTTTGTAAATTTGCAATTATTTTCCGGATTTTATGAATGTAAAAATTAACGAAAGCTGGGGGCAGAAGCTCGCTGACGAATTTGAAAAGCCTTATTTTGAGCGTCTTACCAACTTTGTAAGACATGAATATGCCACCCGCAGAATATTTCCGCCCGGCAGCCGCATATTTGCGGCCTTCGACGCATGTCCGTTTGACAAAGTGAAAGTAGTGATTCTCGGTCAGGATCCCTATCACGACGAAGGGCAGGCCAACGGCCTGTGCTTCTCTGTGGCCGACGGCATACCGATGCCCCCGTCACTGGTCAATATCCTGCGTGAGGTATCGGCCGATACCGGTGCGCCTTTGCCCGCGACCGGAAATCTAGAGCGGTGGGCGGACCAGGGCGTGCTGCTCCTCAACGCTACGCTCACTGTAGAGGCTCACCGGCCCGGTTCGCATCAGAGACAGGGATGGGAGGAATTCACCGACTCGGTGATACTGCGGCTCGCCTCCGAGCGCTCCAACCTCGTCTTCATGCTCTGGGGCTCATACGCCCAGCGCAAAGGGGCGTTTATCGATCCTTCACGCCATCTCGTGCTCATATCCGCCCACCCCTCGCCTCTGTCGGCATACCGCGGATTTTTCGGCAATCATCACTTCACACTTGCCAACGACTACCTGAAAGAGCACGGCCTCGACCCCATAATATGGTGACACCAATCCTTGACTACATGCGTGGATATTATATCAAGATATTTTCCTTACTATCCGTACTGATGTGGTGTACACCGGCGTGCCACGCTATCGACACCATGACGGGGTCGACTGACGAGCGCATCCGCACATTGCAGATGCGTGCTCCGGCTGATCCCATGCCCCTGCCCGTAATCGTGATGGGCACTGACGACAGGCTCATATTCAGCTTTGATGAGCTGGCAGATGACCGCAGCTATTTCAGATACGACATAAAGCATTGTAATGCCAATTGGCAGCCGTCAGATCTGGTGGACAGTGAGATCATCGACGGTTTCAATTACGGCGAGATAGAGAATTATGAATACTCAGGGGCGGTGACCAACAGATATGTACATTATTCTATCGCCTTCCCCAATGACGACATGATGCCCAAGGTATCCGGCAACTATTTGCTGCGTGTATTCCGTGAGGATAATCCTGACGAGGTGGTGGCTCAGTGGCGTTTCATGGTGAGCGAGCAGACGGCAGTCATCGACACAAAGCTGTCGACCGTAACGGATGTTGACTATAACGACTCCCATCAGCAATTGTCAGTGATGGTGGATACCGAACGCTCTGACGTGAAGGATCCCTTCAATGACATTATCCTGATGGTGCAGCAAAACGGCCGTTATGACAACGAGGTGGCCGTGCGTCATCCACTGCGTATGCAAGGTCGCTATCTGTCGGTATACGAACACTTGAATCCACTGATCTTCGATGCCGGAAATGAATACCGGCGGTTCGAGACGGTGCGTACCGATTTTCCGGGGATGCATGTGGCATCGGTGGATTATTTTGATCCTTATTATAATTTCACGCTTTACACCGACAGCCCGCGTGCATCAGACATGTACCTCTATGACAGCACCCAGCACGGCGCACGTGTTATCAACGCTTACAACACCAGTATGCCTGATACTGATGCCGAATATGTGGTGGTACACTTCACGCTTGACATGCCCGAGATTCCCAGCGCGATGGTATTTATCGACGGTGACCTGGTCGACCGCCGTTTCGATCCGGAGTCGCTCATGACATACAACAAGGCAACGGGACTCTACGAGCGGTCTATGCTGCTCAAGCAGGGGTCGTATAATTATCAATATCTGGTCGTGCCGTCGGGTCACAACCGGGGATACACATCCCCGGTGGAAGGCGACAAGTTTCAGACATCAAACTTCTATCTGGTGAAAGTCTACGCCCGTCATCCAGGCGACCGATACGACAGGCTGATAGGCGTATCGCCTGTATCATTCAATTAACCAATAATCACTACTTATACCAATGCTGGAGATTCAGGATAAACTTGTATCGCTTGATATAGCAGAGCGGTTCTTTTGTTGCGACCTTGACAAATGTCTTGGCAAATGTTGTATCGAGGGCGATGCCGGAGCGCCCGTAACCGAGGAGGAGCGCGAAAAAATAGAGAGTGTGTTACCCGAGATCTGGGATGATCTCCTACCGGCAGCCCGGAAGGCTATAGAGGAAGAGGGAGCGACATATATCGATGAAGAGGGCGACCTGGTAACCCAGATTGTAGACGGCCGCAACTGCGTGTTCTCTTGCTACGGCGCCGACGGAAAGTGTCTGTGCGCCTTTGAGAGAGCTTACCGCGACGGACGAATCGATTTTTACAAACCGCTGTCATGTCACTTATATCCCATAAGGATAAAGAAATACGACGGATTCACTGCTGTCAACTACCATCGCTGGAAAATATGCAAATGCGCTGAGGTGCTCGGCAGGGCCAACGGCATAAGAGTGTATGAGTTTCTGAAAGAACCGCTGATACGGTGTTTCGGCAAGGAATGGTATGACGAGCTGTCCATGACATGCACCGAGTATCTCCGTCAGACCGACAGAGGCACCCGGCGCCTGTAGGACCTTGGGCGTTATTTCCGGATCATTTCAAGAAATTCGTCCTCGCTGATTACGGGTATTCCCAATGAAGACGCTTTTTCAAGCTTTGACGGCCCCATATTCTCTCCGGCGAGAACAAAAGATGTCTTCTTTGATATGGAGCCTACGTTTTTGCCGCCGTTAAGCTCGATCAGTTTCTTATATTCATCGCGGCTGTGATGTGCAAACACTCCGGATATGACTATTGATTTACCGGATAGGCGGTCGGTAGCATTCCCTTCTGCGCTGTTTTCGATCTCAAACTTCAGTCCTGCCGCCCGCAGGCGCCCTATTATTTCGATATTCTCGGGCGCCGCAAAGTATTCTATGATACTGCGTGCGATTGCCTGACCAACATCCTCTATCGCGCATAGCTCGCTCTCGTCCATTGCCATCAATCGGTCGAGACTTCCGGCCGCCCGGGCGATCTTTCTTGCTGTAGTCTCTCCAACAAAGGGGATGGACAGCGCGAATAGCACGCGCTCAAACGGCACTGACTTCGAAGCCTCGATACCCTTAAGCAGACGGTCGGCGGATTTCTCGCCGAAACGGTCGAGTCCGAGCAGCTGATCGCGCGTGAGATCGTAAAGGTCAGCGATATTCATCACCAATCCGTTGTCAAACAACATCTGGGATACTTCCTCGCCGATACCGTCGATATTCATCATGCGGCGTCCGACAAAATGCTCCACGCGCCCTGTTATCTGGGGCTGGCACCCGTATTTGTTGGGACATATCCATGCCGCTTCACCGCTCTGACGCACGAGAGGAGTGCCACAGGCCGGACAGCGGCTGACAAACCTCACTTTCTCAGCCCCCTCCTTACGAGCGGATTTGTCCACACCCACGATTTTGGGGATGATCTCGCCGCCTTTCTCTACATAAAGCATGTCATCCTCATGTATATCGAGCTGCTTCACGATGTCTTCGTTGTGCATGGAGGCCCGCTTCACGATCGTGCCTGACAGCAGCACTGGCTCAAGATTGGCTACCGGCGTGATGATACCCATCCTGCCTACATCGAAAGACACGAACCTCAGACGTGTCAGCGCCCTCTCGGCCTGGAATTTATAAGCTACCGCCCAACGTGGCGATTTGGCGGTGAAGCCAAGGTTGAGCTGCTGCCTGAGCGAATTGACCTTGAATACAAGGCCATCGGTGGCAACCGGCAGCTCGTGACGTGCCTGATCCCAGTAGCTGATGAAATCATCCACCTCCTTGATATCATTGAGCACACGCATGGCATCACTTACCTTGAATCCCCATTTACGGGCCTCCATCATATTGTCGTAATGGGTGCCGCATGGCAGGTTTTCTCCCATCAGGTAATAAAAGTAGGCATCAAGCTTGCGACGAGCCACTTCAGACGGGTTCTGCAGCTTCAGAGTGCCGGAGGCGGCGTTGCGCGGATTGGCAAATAGAGGTTCTTCATTAAAGGCTCTCTCTGCATTCAGCCTGTCAAATTCCTTCCATGGCAACAGCACCTCTCCTCGTATCTCGAACATCTCCGGCCAGTTGCCGGGTTGCAACCTCAGGGGTATACTCTTGATAGTCTTGATATTCTCAGTGACCACATCGCCTTTCTCGCCATCCCCTCGGGTCACAGCCCTCACCAGACGTCCGTGCTCGTAGATGAGCGATATACTTGTGCCGTCAAATTTCATCTCACCGACAAAGTCTGATTCCTGACCGGCAAGAGCCCTTGATGTACGCTCCACCCACTGGTCCACCTCATCCACCGAGTAGGTGTTTGAGAGCGACAGCATGGGATATACGTGGGCGTGTTGCTCGAATCCGCCGGTGAGATCCGAGCCCACACGATGTGTCGGAGAGAGCGGGTCGTCGTATTCAGGATATTCGCGCTCGAGCTGCTCAAGTTGCTTCATCATCATGTCAAACTCCCGGTCGCTGATCTCGGGCTCGTTGAGTATATAATAGTTGTGGTTATGACGCTCAAGCGCGTCACGTAGCCTGATGATTTCTTGTTCGATCTGATTCATACTTTCATTTTGCGGGATCCTCCCCATTCATTGAGCCACAAATTTACCTATTATTTTTTTGCCATACATCTCATCTGATAATTTTTTTAATAATCCGGATAGATTTATAGGAATTTTAGCTATCTTTGCCACCACTATGAACAGTATTTGCTTATGATGTTTCTATATCGCATATATCAGGTGCTGATTATGGCACCTGTTCTTCTCGTTGCTACTTTCTTAGCCGCCGTATCCACGATCATTGGTAGCGCTCTTGGTTTCGGTCGCACATGGGGATACTACATTCCCCGTCTGTGGGCACGCCTCTTCTGCCTCATGACTTTTGTGAGAGTAACCGTCAGAGGACGTGAGAATATCGACCCGAAGACATCATACGTGTTTGTCGCCAATCATCAGGGTGCCTACGATATATTCTCGATCTATGGCTACATCAACCATAATTTCAGATGGATGATGAAAAAGTCACTTGAGAAGATCCCATTTGTCGGCTACAGCTGCCGTGTCTCCGGACAGGTATTTGTCGATAACTCTTCACCTTCGGCCGTAAGGGCCACAATGGCCAAGGCCGAGAAGCAGCTCAGCCACGGCATGTCGCTCGTTGTGTTTCCGGAAGGTGCCCGCACCCTCACCGGCAAGATGGGACCCTTTAAAAGAGGAGCCTATACTCTGGCAATCGAATTCAATCTGCCGGTGGTGCCTATAACAATCGACGGTGCGTATCATGTGATGCGGCGCACTTCGTTTGCTCCGCGTCCCGGACATATCGTCCTTACTTTCCACCGGCCGATCACGCCTGACGCGAATGGCCATGACCTCAAGTTTCTGATGGAGGAGTCGCGCAAGGCTATTGCCTCCGCGCTCCCTGACGAGGCGTGATCACTCCGTCGTCGGAGATGCTCAAAGGTGAATCAGGAAAATCGCTGGCGCTTAGATCACGTATATGCCTTGCCACTCTGCCGGTGGCATCTTTACGCGGTCCCTTGCCCGGCTGCTGTATGAACGAATGTATCTTGCCTCCGGTAAAGCGGCCCTCACTGTCCACTTCTACTGTCACTACAGGCGCATAACCCTTGGTACCGGTAATACTCATACGGAACGGTGTGCAGAAATTGCCGAGGCTATATATGATGAAGCGATCTTTATAAAGCTCCACAGCACGTGTCACATGCGGCCCGTGACCATACACCACGTCAGCTCCGGCATCGATTGCCGTGTGAGCAAATCTCTCCACATCGCCGCGTTGCTCTCCGAGGTATTTCTCCATAGTGTGTGGCACATGGCTGTAGTCGGTGCCTTCAGCGCCGCCGTGAAACGACACTATCACTATATCACAAATACTGTCCAGACCGGCCACTGTACGTCTTACGTTATCATAATTCCATGTGCGGCATGTATTGGCTGAATGGCCGAAAGCCGCTATGCCTATTATCTTGCCCCCACGCTCTATTATTGCTGTCGGGCAGTCGGTCTGGCCGGCGTAGGCTATACCGGCTTCGCCCAGCACACGCTTGGTCGAGCGCCTGCCTCCGTCCTGCATGTCATTGGCATGATTGTTGGCTACCGACACAAAGTCGATCCCTGCGTCTACAAGATTATTCACGTAAGACGGAGGCATCCTGAATATGTAGTAGGTTTTTGGATCCGATCCCATCTGTCTGGCCGTTCCTCCAGGCTCCATCAGCACTCCCTCCAGATTGGC
>CAZBWZ010000115.1:0-7179 GCA_964495725.1 uncultured Bacteroides sp. | reverse complement strand
CAGGACAACCAGTCGCGACTGGTCAACTTTGACATCATGCTCGGTGTCACAGGCACACTCGAACAGATGGATGTGAAATTTGACCTCTCGACACCCGATGACCTCTCCGTCACCAACGAGCTCGAGTCGATGAGCGCCGAGCAGAGGGCCAACCAAGCCATGAACCTGCTGCTATACAACATGTACACAGGACCCGGCACCACAGGCTCGGCCAATCTGTCGGTGAATCCGCTCTTCTCATTCCTCGAATCGCAGATCAACAACTGGGCCGCCCAGAACATCAAGGGAGTCGATGTATCGTTCAACATCGACAAATACAACCAGACCAACAACGGCGCCACCAACTCGACCATGAGCTACAGCTATCAGGTGTCGAAATCGATGTTCAACGACCGTTTCAAAGTAGTCGTGGGCGGCAACTACACCACCGACAACAACGCCGATGAGAGTATCGCCGAAAACCTCATCAACGACATATCGTTTGAATACTTTCTCAACGACCGCCAGACAATGCTCGTCAAGCTATTCCGCCACGTCGGTTTCGAGAGTATCCTCGAAGGCGAGATCACACAGACCGGTGTCGGATTTGTCTACAGACGTAAGATCAACAGCATGTATCAGATGATACCCAAATTCATCAGGCCCAAATACAAATAACAAGCCATGCGTCGCATCCTCAACATACTCCCCCTGCTAATTGTCACGGCAGCACTGATCCACAGCTGCTCGACCACCCGCCGTATTCCACAGGGCGAATACCTCTACACCGGCCTGAAAGGAATCGACATAGCCGATGATACGGCCCACTTTCCCGACGACCTGCTCACCACGCTAGAGACCAGCGCCAAAGCCCCTACCAACAAAAACATGTTCCTGATCTTCCCCGTAGGTCTGTGGGTATACAACAACATCAGCGACTCGGCCGGACTCATCCAGAAGTGGATATACAACCAATACGCCCAGGAGCCCGTGCTGGTGTCCGACGCGCGCCCACAGCTACGCACAAAGATGCTCGACAAGATCCTGTTCAACAACGGATACTTCGGCAGTAACACCAACTACGAGATCGTGCATAAACCCAACTCAAAGCGCGCCCAGATACTCTATACCGTGGAGCCCGGACCGGCATCCGCCATCGACTCGCTGATAATACTGCCCGACACCTCGGAACTCAACCACCGCATCGACTCAATCCTCATCCACGACAGATACCTCTCAAAACGCCCTGTCAGGTACAGCGCCGACTCGCTCAGCGCCGTACGCACACGCATCGCCAACTCGCTGCGTAACCACGGATATTATTATTTCTCGCCAAACATCATCGAGTACCTTGCCGACACTCTCATCACACCCGGCGCAGTAACCATCAAGGTAGACCTCGCATCGAATATCCCCCCGTTGGCCCTGCAGAAATACATCACGGGTGATGTCACCCTGTATGCCTACCGTCACAGAGGCGGAGGCACACCCGACACATTCAATCTGGCCAAGGCCACACTGATACAGATGATGCCCTCTAAACTGCGCCACGGCACCGTCAACGACAACATCACATTCCGCAAGGGCCGGCCGTTCTCCGTAAGGCAGATGGACAACACCCAGTCGTATCTCTCGCGTCTGGGCATATTCAACGCCATAAACATCGAGGCGGTGCGCGACACCACAGCATCCGTGCCCACCCTCAACGTCAACATAGGTGCCACATTCGACGCTCCGCTCGAAGCATCGCTTGAGGTCAACGCCACATCAAAATCCAACAGCTACATCGGCCCGGGACTTAGCTTCGCCGTCACCAACCATAACATGTTCGGCGGCGGTGAGCAATTCTCCGTGAGGCTCAACGGCTCGTACGAATGGCAGACCGGCAAGGGCAAGAACCGCTCGGTGTTCAATTCCTACGAGGCCGGCCTGCAGGCATCCCTCGCGTTTCCTCGGCTGCTCGCCCCTAACTTCATACCCCGCCGGCGCCGGCAGCTCAACTGGACACGCCTCACTCTCGGCGCCGACCTGCTCAACAGACCCCACTACTTCAAGATGGCACAGTTCAATACATCGATTTCCTACGACTGGGCCGCCAACCGCTACATGAGCTTCTCATTCACGCCCTTCAAGCTCACGTACACCAAGCTGATGCGCACCACCGAGGTATTCGACTCCATGATGGTAGCCAACCCTGCCGTGGCACTCAGCTTCCAGGACCAGTTTATTCCACAGCTGTCATTCGGCCTCACCTACGACAGAGACCTCAACCGCGACAACCATATCAACGTACAGGCCACCGTGACAGAGGCCGGCAACGCCTTCTGGGCCGCCTACGAGCTGTGCGGGGTCAAGGGAGAGAAACGCATGTTCGGCACCCCGTTCTCGCAGTTTATCAAAGGCACGGCTCAGATTGTATGGAGCCGGCGCGTAGTCGGTGCCAGCTGGCTCGTGAGCCGTGTGGCAGCCGGTGCGGCCCACGCCTATGACAATTCCAGCCAGGTGCCCTACTCCGAGCAATTCTACTGCGGTGGAGCCAACTCGGTCAGAGCCTTCACGGTGCGCAGCATCGGCCCGGGCTCATATCATGACCCCAAAGCGGCCGACGACGACTACTTCGACCAGACCGGTACGTTCAAATTCGAGGCCAATGCCGAATACCGGTTCCCCATCATCGGACCCCTCAACGGAGCCGTGTTTCTCGATGCCGGCAACGTATGGCTGCTGAAATCCGACCCCTTGCGTCCCGGGGGCACACTGCGCGGCCGCACATTCTTCAAAGACCTGGCCACGGGCACCGGAGCCGGACTGCGCTTTGACATAGGCATGCTCGTGCTGCGTGCCGACCTAGGTATCGGCATACACGCCCCCTACGACACCGGCCGACGAGGATACTACAACATGGTATCTTTCCGCAAATCCATGGCATTCCATCTGGCCATCGGCTATCCATTCTGATACCCAACACCTTGCCCACGGCGTGGTCCACCGAGCCACTTAATGCACAATATCTGTTAAGTGTGCCAAAGGTTAAAGGGTTAAAAAAAATTGGCTCTTTAACGAAAATAGTTATATCTTTGTTATGCGAATAACATCCCAGGAGCGTTAATCCCCGTCCGGGAAAACGCTCTTCATAATCATAAAAAGTTAAAAACGTACATTATGGCCAAGATAAAAGGAGCTGTGACAATTGACGAAAACAGATGCAAAGGCTGCGACCTGTGCGTGGTGGCCTGCCCTACAGATGTGTTAAAGCTTCAGCCAAAAAATGTAAACGACCGCGGATATCACTATGCCTATACCTTCAATCCCGATGCCTGCATCGGCTGCGCGTCATGCGCCATAGTCTGCCCTGACGGCTGCATCGAGGTATACCGCGTCAGAATTGATTAACTAATCCCCGTTCAAGATATGGAAGAAGTGAGATTGATGAAAGGCAACGAAGCCATAGCCCATGCGGCCATCCGCTACGGGCTCGATGGTTACTTCGGCTATCCCATCACCCCCCAGTCGGAGGTGCTTGAGACTCTCGAAGCCGAGATGCCTTGGGAGACCACCGGCATGGTGGTGCTCCAGGCTGAAAGTGAGGTGGCCTCAATCAACATGATATACGGAGGCGCGGCCTCCGGAAAAGCCGTGATGACATCATCGTCGAGCCCCGGCATAAGCCTGATGTGCGAAGGCATATCCTATATCGCCGCCGCCGAGCTGCCCGCCCTGATTGTCAACGTGATGCGTGGCGGCCCGGGCCTCGGTACTATCCAGCCCTCGCAGGCCGATTACTTTCAGGCCACCAAAGGCGGCGGTCACGGCGACTATCACCTGATCGTGCTGGCTCCGGCCACCGTGCAGGAGATGGCCGACTTCGTGGGCCTCGGCATGGATCTCTCGTTCAAATACCGCACACCGGCAATGATCCTGGCCGACGGCGTTGTGGGCCAGATGATGGAGAAGGTGGTGCTCCCGCCCTACCGCAAGCGCCGCACCGATGAGGAGATCGCCGAGCAATGCCCCTGGGCCGCCTGTGGCAAAGGCAAGCGCAAACACCGCAACATCATCACATCGCTTGAGATGGATCCCGCCACCATGGAGGCCAACAACACACGCCTGCAACAGACCTACCGCCGCATCACCGAGAACGAAGTGAGATACACCGCATATCACACCGACGATGCCGAATACCTCATAGTGGCATTCGGCTCGGTGGCCCGTATCTGCCTCAAGGCTATCGAAGACGCGCGTGCCGCCGGATATAAAGTGGGCATGATACGCCCCATCACACTCTGGCCCTTCCCCACCGAGGTGATAGCCGACATGGCATCAAAGGTCAAGGGCATACTAGTGGTGGAGCTCAACGCCGGACAGATGATCGAAGACGTGCGCCTCGCCGCCGACGGACGCGTACCCGTGCGCCATTTCGGCCGTATGGGCGGCATCGTGCCCAACCCCACCGAGGTGCTCGCCTCACTAAAGCAAAACTTTGAAAAATAACAAAGCCATGACTCCCGAAGAAATCATACAGAAAGGCGAGAAAGTATACAGCCGCCCGCGTCTGCTCACCGACAATATCACCCACTATTGCCCCGGCTGCGGCCACGGTGTGGTGCATCGTCTGGTGTCTGAGGTGATTGATGAGCTTGGCGTTGAAGACAAGACCATAGCTGTGGCCCCCGTGGGCTGTGCGGTATTCGCCTACAACTACATAGATGTCGACTGGGTCGAGGCCGCACATGGCCGTGCCCCCGCCGTAGCCACCGCCCTCTCTCGTCTGCATCCGTCCAATCTGGTGTTCACCTATCAGGGCGACGGCGACCTCTCAGCCATAGGCACTGCCGAGACAATACATGCCTGCAACCGTGGCGAGAACATTGCCATCATCTTCATCAACAATGCCATATACGGCATGACAGGCGGACAGATGGCCCCCACCACCCTCATAGGCCAGCCCACAGCGACATGTCCCTACGGACGCCGCGTCGATCTCAACGGCTATCCCCTGGCCATCACCGGACTGCTCGCCCAGCTCGACGGCACATGCTACGTAACCCGTCAGGCAGTATACAATCCCGCCAGCGTGCGCAAGACCAAGGCAGCTATCCGCAAGGCGTTTGAAAACGCACTCGCCCAAAAAGGCACATCAGTGGTTGAGGTGGTGTCAAATTGCCCCTCGGGCTGGAAGATGACCCCTGAAAAGTCAAACGAATGGCTGCAGGCGAATATGCTTGAAAAATATCCGCTCGGCGACCTCAAAAACGTGTAGATCATGAAAGAAGAAATCATAATATCAGGATTCGGCGGACAGGGTGTGCTCTCTATGGGCAAGATCCTCGCCTACGCAGGGCTCATGGACAACCTTGAGGTGACATGGATGCCTGCCTACGGCCCCGAGCAGCGCGGTGGCACAGCCAATGTCACAGTGATCCTCAGTGACTCACCCATATCATCGCCAGTGCTCGACACATTTGACTGCGCCGTGATCCTTAACCAGCAGAGTCTTGACAAATTCGAGTCCAAGGTCAAGCCCGGCGGCACTATCATCTACGACCCCTCGGGCATACACCGCAAGCCCGAGCGCACTGACATCAACATCATCGCAGTCGATGCCATGGAGGCAGCCATGGAGCTCGGCAACATGAAGACCTACAACATGATCCTGCTCGGCTCGCTGCTGGCCGCCCGCAATCTGCTCTCCACCGACGCCGTGGTGCGCGGCCTGCGCAAGACACTGCCCGAGCGTCACCACCACCTGATACCCGTCAACGAGCAGGCCATCCTCAAAGGCCAGGAGCTCGTGAAATAACCCTCACCCCAAAAGTCTGAATAAAACTGATCGGGAAAATGAGATAGATTAAAGATAAATTGCAACTTGGTAATCAAATAGTAAAACACTATTTATATGGCAAGACCAATTAAGGAAACCCCCGAACTTTATGGCAAGGATGCGGAAAGATTTGAAAAATTGATTTCGCATCCAAAGCCTGTTACAAAGGAAGAAAAAGAGCGGGCTCGCAAAGCATACGAGACGATGAAATCCATCAGCGATTTCCAATGGTGATATGGATTTCTCTGAGCTATCGCAGATACAACTGACATCAGAGTGTGAGATAAAGCCATTCAAATGCGCGGATGATGATTTGAATGGCTTCTTGTTTGATGATGCCAAACATTTTCTTGAAGAGTTGATGGCTGTGACTTACCTGATTGAGGATAGGGTACAAAATGTTACGGTCGCATATTTCAGTTTGCTTGCTGATAAAATCTCGTTCAATCCCGATGAAAAATCTGTATGGAACAAACTGAACCGTAGTATCCCCAATCCTAAGCGAAGACGGAGCTATCCAGCTGTCAAGATTGGTAGACTTGCTGTGAATGAGCGGTATGTCGGCGCGGGAATCGGTACTTTCGTGATTGACAGCATCAAATATGCCTTTACTACTGTAAAAAGGCTGGGATGCCGTTTCCTAACAGTTGATGCACTGAAATCCGCGATAACCTTCTATGAAAAAAATGGATTTCAGTTTTTTACGGAATTGGATAAAGATGATGATACACGACTGATGTTCTATGATTTAAAAAATTTCATGTCATAGACAATACCTCGTCACCACCACCTGATACCCGTCAACGAGCAGGCCATCCTCAAAGGCCAGGAGCTCGTGAAATAACCGCCCTTCCCCCACACTGGCCTCGCAAGCGACAGCCTATACCGGCGCCTACGAGGCTTTTTTTGCAGCATATTGACAATGTCAATCATCTTAGATTTCCATCTCATCTTAGGAAGATGTGTAAATTTACACATCTTCCTAAGATGAGAGCATTGACACTCCCAACGTAGTGAAAGCAAATGGATGATATTTCACTTACTTCCACGACTTTCTTTCAGAGCGAATTAATTCGATTTCATTCATATTGGCTTTTAGTATTAGATTTTATGTTCAGAAAAATAATTGAATTAAATAAGGAAAACTTAGGGGTTAAGCTCAGATCTCTCTTCCAGACTTGAAAAATGACAGATTTCTGTGATTTATTTGCTATTTGTTACAAATTGTAGTAAATTTGCACACTTTTAAGGTACAATTCAAAGCAAATTAAAGATGATCCATCCCCTAAGAAGCGCAACAAGCACCAATGGCCGCCGCATGGCAGGCGCACGTGCGCTGTGGCGTGCCAACGGCATGAAAGAAGAGCAGTTCGGCAAGC
>CAZBWZ010000114.1:0-7340 GCA_964495725.1 uncultured Bacteroides sp. | reverse complement strand
ACCAGACTGTGGAGGGCGAGACCGTGGCAGATGTGCTCGACTACGTGCAGTATGTCCCCAAGAAGCTGGTGCGCAACCTCGAGATGTGGGTGACCAAGGCCATGAAAGCCGGCAAGATCACTCCGGAGGAGGGGCGCGATTTCCTCAACACCTACCGCTCTGGCCTATTCGGTTACACTTATCTCGAGACAGACTGATGAGATATTTCATGCGTCTGGCCTACCGGGGCGCCGGATTCTCAGGATGGCAGATACAGCCTCAGGGCGTCACCGTACAGGGCACTCTCGAAGATGCCCTGACACGTCTGCTGCGGCATCCTGCCGGAATCACCGGAGCCGGACGCACCGACACAGGTGTCAACGCACGCATGATGGTGGCCCATTTCGACCACGACGGCGAGCTGCCCCCTAATCTCATATACTCGCTCAATTCGATGATAGGACGTGATATAGCCGTATATGATATATGGCCTGTGGATGACCGGGCCCATGCGCGGTTTGACGCCACTGCACGCACTTACCGCTATTACGTGACCACACGCAAGTCGCCGTTTGCCCACATGCTTAGCTGGCAGGCTCCTCCCGAGCTCGACTTCGAGGCCATGAACACAGCGGCCGGAGCCCTGATAGGCAGACAGGATTTCACATCATTCTCAAAGCTGCACACCCAGGTAAAGACCAACATCTGTGATGTAAGACAGGCACGATGGGTGAGATACGATGAACACACGTGGTATTTTGAGATCACAGCCGACAGATTTCTGCGCAACATGGTACGCGCCGTGGTAGGCACCCTCGTCGAAGTAGGCCGCGGCAAGTATCCTCCCACTCACGTGGCCGACGTAATCTCCATGCGCGACCGCTGCCAGGCCGGCACATCCATGCCTCCGCAGGCGCTGTTTCTATGGCAGATCGACTACTGAACCTCACGATTAATCAAGATTTACCATGTTTGATCATGTTTAATCATGATCAACCCCCACATCATGGCGACCGCTGATATTATAGCGGTTGCGCAGGGCCTCGAATGACGCCGGATCGGCTTTCAGAGCGCGGGTATCGGCAGCTGGGTCGTAGCTGCGGGTGATGGCGTCAAGCGTCACATCCTTAACGGCCCCGGCAGGAGCATTCTCGGCCATGGGGATATGGGGCAGCCCGAAATGACGTGCGAAAGCATCAAGGGCCATGCGTGTGGCGCGTACCTTGCCCTCGTGATTATATCCGGCGATATGGGGTGTTGCTACAGCCGCCATAGATAGCAGCTCGGGGGAGATGGCCGGTTCGCCCTCCCAGCAGTCGATCACCACCTGTGACACCCTACCCGATTTCAAGCCCGTAATCAGGGCCTGTGTATCGGTAATGCCACCGCGGGCTGCATTGACCAGCACCGGGCTCCGCCGCAGAGAGTCGATGAAGGCAGAATCGACGATATGGCGTGTCGACTCGTCAAGCGGTGTATGAAACGTGATGATATCCGCCTCGGCGGCTATCTCAGCCAGTGTATGCCAGTGATCACCACCCTCGGCAAGCTGTCTGGGAGGGTCGCAGAGCATCGTCCGCATACCCAGTTGCGGGGCCCAGCGTGCCACTATGCTTCCCACATTGCCCACACCCGCTATACCGATTGTCTTTCCATCGAGCCGGCCCCCCGTTCCCAGGGCAAGCGAGGCGAATACATACTGAGCCACAGCCGGGGCGTTGCAACCCGGGGCATTGGCCACCTCTATGCCACGGGCAGCGCACCACGGCATGTCGATATGGTCGGTGCCGATAGTAGCCGTCGCGATAAACTGACAGCGCGATCCACCGAGCAGTGACCCGTCACACCGCGTGCGGGTGCGCACGATCAGCGCGTCGGCATCGGCCGCGGCCCGGGCATCGATATCTCCGGCCTCCAGATAGGTGATGTTCCCGTAAGGCTCAAGCACACCTTTTATATAAGGGATATTGGCCTCCACTACGACATTGAGATCCTTCATAATACAGCCATTACTATTTGAGCGCACAAGGCCAGCACATACACCACAGAGAGCGACACGATGGCGATATAAGACTTGGGATAGGTATGTATCGCACAAAACAGATGCGCCATCTGCAGGGCCGCACAGCAATTGACCATGGGTAGCCAACATGCAAGGTCGGCTGAATTGGCCAAGGCAAAGATCAGGGTGGAGATGGTGAGCATCGTTACAAAACTCTGCTGTGCCCTGGCGTGGGCGGTATATGACATGATCTTGATCATGCACTGCAGCAGACATCCGGCGGTGAGGATGGCAGTGTACACGGCCACACCCACAAACAGCGACTCCGACGGGCCGTAGACCCCAGTGAGCACAAAAGACACATCGGGTATCCTGAGCTGGTCGGGGGTGATGATACCGAAGCCGAACACGATCACCCAAGGCGTGACCAGACCCGTAAGCATGGCCAGGATGGTACGCAGCGTGAAGATGCGCATCTGATAGCACCCCACGGCCATCACGGGCACATACAGGGCGAATCTGTAATCAAACGCAGTGCCGACCGACAGCAACATGAATATCAGCAGCATGTTACGCTTGTCATAGCCATGATTGCCATACTGTCCGTAGAGCACCATGGTGCATACCAGGATCACGACACACAGCACCAGACCCGTGCCGACGTATACGGCGAGGGCCGGAGTGGCGAGCATCATCAACAGGAAAGCCGAGCTCTGCATACTCGTGCGTGTGCGCAGCAGATTGTAAATGCGGTTGATATAGTTGAGTAGCAGCGACACCCCCAGTGTGAGTGCCAGCCCCGCACCCACAGCAATGTATGAAGGCAGCTCATATGAGCCGCTACATACCGTCACGAATCCGTTGGTGTCGAGTACCGTCGCAGGCACACCAAAGAGAAAAGCTGCGACAGCCACAGCTGTCACAGCCAGTATCATGACGATCATCACCCCGCGGCTGTGGAGCATGCGAGTGATTGTCGCGGGTTTCATTTTTCGGCAAGCTTCATGAGGTCGGCACCAATATCACGGCGGTAATACTTGCCGTCGAAGTCTATGGCCTCGATAGCCTTGAAGCTCTTGGCGAGCGCGTCAGCGATCGAGCTGCCCAGCGATGTGGCCGCGATAACACGACCGCCCGATGTGAGCAGACGGCCGTCGGCATCGACCTTGGTGCCGGCATGATAGAGTGTGGTCTCCTCAGGCGAGAGCTCGCCTGTAATCTCAAGGCCCTTGCGGTAGTCGCCGGGATAGCCGCCGGACACGGCCATCACGGTCACCGCCGTGCGCTCGTCATGCTCCGCCGGTATGTCGGAGAGGTCACCCTTGGCCGCGCCTTCCATCAGATCCACAATGTCGGATACCAGACGCGGCATCACCACCTCTGTTTCGGGATCGCCCATGCGCACATTGTATTCTATCACCATCGGGTCACCGCCCACGTTGATGAGGCCTAAGAATATGAAGCCACGGTAGTCTATGCCCTCGGCGATGAGACCATCCACTGTCGGACGGATGATGCGCTCCTCCACCTTGGTCATGAAGGCCTCGCCGGCAAACGGTACGGGACTTACCGCCCCCATTCCTCCGGTATTGAGACCTGTGTCACCCTCGCCTATACGCTTGTAGTCCTTGGCCACGGGCAGGATACGGTAACCGCCGTGACCATCGGTGAGCACGAATACCGAGCACTCGATGCCGCTGAGAAATTCCTCCACTACCACTGTGGATGACGATGCGCCGAACATGCCCCCGAGCATCTCGCGCAGCGAGGCCTTGGCCTGGGTGAGATCATCGATGATCAGCACGCCTTTGCCGGCAGCCAGGCCATCGGCCTTGAGCACGTAGGGCGGCGTGAGGGTGTCGAGAAATGCATCGGCGGCCTCGATGTCGGCGGTCGTGAAACTGCGATAGCGGGCGGTAGGGATATTGTGACGCTCCATGAATCGCTTGGCGAAGTCCTTGCTGCCCTCGAGAGCGGCACCGTCGCTGCCGGGGCCCACGATAAGCAGACCGGGACGCTTGTCGGCGAAATAATCACGCACACCCTTGACCAGCGGGTCTTCGTTGCCCACCACGAGCATGTCTATATCATTGGCGGCCACAAAGTCGGCGATAGCGTCGAAGTCGGTGGGTGAAATGGCCACATTGGTGCCGTAGGCTGATGTGCCTCCGTTGCCGGGAGCAATATACAGGGCTTCGGTGCGGGGGCTGCGGCTTATCTTATGGGCGATGGCCGATTCGCGGCCTCCTGATCCTAACAGTAATATCTTCATATCTTTATGTGGAGGTAGTAATTTGGTGTCAGTATAAGTGGTGGGACGGAAGTTACCGGCGGGTGATTATTTTTTGCGCCAGCCTCGCTTGGGGGCATCGGCGCCGGGTTTGCGGTCACGGTCAAATCCGCGCTCGTTTCCTGGTCTGCGGTCGCGGTCGAATTTGCGCTCTCCTCCGGGTTTGCGGTCGCGGTCGGATTTGCGGTCACCAGCGGGCTTGCGGTCGCGGTCGGATTTGCGGTCACCAGCGGGCCTGTGCTCGAATCTCTTACGTGGCTTGCGCTCATCTGCCTCGGGTTCGCGCCCCTCCGCACGGTCCATTATAGCCTTTATGAGCTTGGGGTTGCGCTTACGTGCGAGCGGATTCTCCGGCTCGATATCTTCTTCATAAAAGCGGTCGCGGCGGTCATCGCGGCGGTCGCGGCGCGGTGGCCGTTCGTCGTCAAACCTGCGGTGATGGCGATCGTCACCGTCAAGGCGGTGACTCTTGCGGTCGCGGTCAAATTTCTTGCGCGGCACAAAGTCGCGATCATCGTCATCGCTGTCGTCATGCAGACTCCCGCCCGATGCGAGAAACGAGCGTTTGTCGCCCTCGAATATCACGTATTCACGGAGCTGGCACTCGAGCGAACCGTTGAGCAGGTTGATCTTCTGAGATGCGGAGAGACCGATGTCGTGGAAGTACTCCTCGTGATAGCCGATAATCCATGCGTGATAGCCCACGAACACATTCTTGAGCCGGTTGCCGATCATGGCATACAGGGCCTCCATATCCGGCGCGCTGATACGCTCGCCGTAAGGAGGATTGGTGACGAGCACACCCTCGGGCTGCGGAGCCTCGGTCCACTGGGATATTGACTTCTCCATCACCTCGACATATTTTGCCACACCCGCGCTCTTGAGATTCTCGCGTGTGATGGCCACTGCCTTTGGTGACAGGTCGGCGCCTATGATACGGCATGTCACGTCGCGTTCGCCGCTGTCGTCATTATATATGCTGTCGAAGAGCTCGGCATCAAAGTCGGGCCAGTGCTCAAACGAGAACTCGCTGCGGTAGATGCCCGGATTGATGTTGGCCGCGATAAGGGCCGCCTCGATGAGGAATGTGCCGCTGCCACACATGGGATCGACGAATGTGGTATTGCCGTTCCAGCCGCTCAGCAGTATGATACCTGCGGCGAGCACCTCATTGATGGGTGCCTCGGTCTGGGCCACCTTGTATCCGCGCTTGTGGAGCGATTCGCCCGAGGAGTCGAGCGACAGTGTCACCCGGTCTTCGGCGATATGCACATTTATCATTATGTCAGCATCCTTAAGTCGCACGCCAGGTCGCTTGTCGGCTCCGTAACGGTCACGAAACCAGTCTACGATTGCATCCTTGATCTTATAAGTGACAAACTGCGAGTGGGTGAACTCGCTGCTGTTGACCACGGCATCGATGCAGAATGTCTGGTCGAGCGACAGCACCGACGACCAGTCGAATTCCTTAGCCTGCTCATAAAGGCTGTCGGCGCTGTTGGCCGTGAATTTGTGAAAAGGTTTGAGTATGCGCAGAGCTGTGCGACAACACAGGTTTGCCTTATAGAGAGTAGCAAGCGTGCCTCTGAAAGACACCATGCGTCGGCCGGGCTCGACATCTTCGGCACCCAGGTCACGAAGCTCGCGGGCGAGCACCTGCTCAAGACCCATCATGGTCTTCGCCACCATTTCAAATTTTTCTTCCATCTCAGGTCCTTTAGTAAGATTGCGCAAAGGTACGAAGAAATCATGACTTTTTTAGCCCGCCGATACAAAAAACTTTGCCCGATCTCCACCCTTTCACAGCAATAATCGCTATTTTTGCACAGGCGATCACCGTATTTGACATGGGATATCCTAAAACAATATTTGAGCACCACAATCACCGGCGGAAATTCGGTCACGATTACCGTGCGCCGTGGAAATATCACATCACCGTAACCAAGGCCCCCGGATGTCAGGATTTCAGCGAGATTGTGGTCAAGGAGCTCACACCCGGTGGCATACATACGCGTTTCTCTGCGCTGGGCATGGTGATATGGCGTGCAATCAGATACATTCAAGACGACAGGCTCAGCGTGATACGCTTTGCCATCATGCCCGATCATCTGCATCTGCTGGTGCATGTAAAGCAGAGGCTCGACGAGCATCTGGGATTGGAGATCTCCAGGCTCAAGGGCTATGTCACACGCCACTGGCGTAATAAGACAGGCAATGACTGCACTGAGGTATTCGATGAAAACTACAATGACCGCATCATCCTGCCCGAACACAGCCTTGATGATGTGTACAAATACATCGAGAATAACCCTTATCGCCTGGCGGTAAGACGCATGCGCCCTGATTTTTTCAGTAAGACAAGAGGGCTTGAGATCGACGGGCGCGAGTGTCAGGGCTACGGCAATCTGTTCTTTCTGAGAAATCCGTTCAGGATAGCGCTGGTGGTACACCGCAAGGATAGCGATAAGGAATTCTGGCGCAAGAGAGACGAGTGTCTTTACTATGCGGCCAACGGGGGTGTGGTGGTATCGGCATTCATATCACAGCGCGAGAGGGCCATACGCAAGGAGATCGAGGCAATCGGAGGCAGGATAATACTGATCCATGACCGGCCATTTGCCGACAGGCAGAAACCGGCGCGCCATGAATTCGGGCAATGCAGCCAAGGACGACTGCTGATGGTCTCGGCTATGGAATACCAGCGGTTGCCAAAGCGCGAGCACCCGTCGCGTGAGCAATGCCTAGACATGAATAAGCTGGCACTCGCACTCGCGCCCCACCACGCCGGCACGCCACCCGAGCTGCCAGGCGTGTCTGAGCTGCCAGGAGCACCCATACCGCCTGCGCGCTGACGCGCTCGCGCTACCTCAAAAGCAGCCATAACGATCACCGCCCACGCCCCGGCGACAGCCGTCCCTTTTGTGGCAGCGCGAGCGCCACGGCCTCAGCCGTCCTTTTGTGGCAGCGCGACAGGCATGGCCTTTTGAGGCAGCGCGAGCGCAAAGCGCGAGGGTTATTTGCCGGTCATGATGTCGAGCACGATGCGGTCGGTGACATTCATGCCTTCGC
>CAZBWZ010000113.1:0-7373 GCA_964495725.1 uncultured Bacteroides sp. | reverse complement strand
TTCTTTACATTTTCCATTGCTATTAATTTAAAGTTATATTGATTGGTATTCACTCGATAGTGATTTTGTCAGATGTCGTTGGAGGCATACAGTCCGATGGTCGTGCCGGTGAATCCGCCGGCCTTTGCCGTAGATGTGAATCCGCCGTCTACACCAGTGGCCACTTCTTGCCATGACTTGCCGCCGTCTGACGAATACATGAAGGCCAAGTCGAGTCCCTTGGATTCCACCTTGAGATGCACAGTGTGCGCGTCTTCAGCTATAGGTTTGGCGGCCACGTCTTCATGTCCGTTCTCCGTTATCTTGCGCAACACGATCTTGTGCCCTCCGGCATCACGTGTCTTGGCAAGCAGATATTGATGGGTCTCGTCTTTCATCAGCAGCACACCCGCACATTGTTTTTCATGTTCGGGATCGAAGGTCACACTTGTGGTGGCCGTATAGTTATGGTGATGTATACGGCGACCGATATAAGGAATCACCGCTTTCTCCCGTGATGTCACGTCTGCGCATTTGAGTGTCAGATATCCCGGATTGGTGGTCAGCGAATAGAGCTCATCAGCTGTGCCGCGCAATGTCATCCATTCCATGCCTAATATTGAATCGGTGAAATCGTCACGACGTGTAAAATTACCGAACGTGACATCATCGCCGCGCTTTACTCCGTTGCGGCGCAGCTGCATAGCCACTGTCTCTCCCTCACGCAGCATATAGGGCCATCCGTCATCAGTCCACTTTACCGGCAACATGAAAGTCTCGCGGCCGAGATTCTCCATATCCCCGCTCACGGGGCGGCAGGCGAGAAACACCGCCCACCAGTCACCTTCAGTGGTCTGCACCAGATCGGCATGACCTGCGCATGTGATTGGATTCTCCCGTGATTTGTCAAGCGTGCGCTGTGTCAGTATGGGGTTGCCCTCCCACGGAGTGAACGGACCGAAAGGCGACGGTCCCCGGTATATGACCTCACTGTGCCATGTGCTGGTGCCTCCCTCTGCTGTCATAAGGTAATATTCACCGTTCACCTTATATATATGCGGACCTTCACACCAGATAGGTTTCTCCTCAGGGCGGCATCCTTTGTTGACCACTATCCTGCGCTCGCCCACACATTTATCTGTAGCCGGATCAAATTCCACCACACGCACGGTGCGGTGACCGGGATATTCGGGCTTGCCGTCGGGTGCGTCGTCATTGTTGACAATGTATGCCTTACCGTTGTCGTCAAAGAAGAAGGCCGGATCTATGCCGGCTATCTCGGGCAGCATGATAGGATCGGACCACTCTCCGTAGGGATTCTGCGTCTTTACGAAGAAATTACCGGCACCGACATTGGTCGTGATCATGTAATAGGTCTTGTTGGCGGGATTATAGGCGATATCCGGAGCAAAGATGCCACCGCTTACATGCTGCTTCTCCATATTCTGCAGCTGCGAGGGGCGCGTGAGGATATGACCTACCTGTTTCCAATTGACAAGATCCCGGCTGTGAAACAGCGGTACTCCGGGAAAATAGGTGAATGTCGAGGTTGCCAGAAAATAGTCGCCCTCGCCATTGCTACAGATCGAAGGGTCGGAATACCATCCGGGCAGGATCGGATTGAAAAACGAACTCTCATCGGCAAGCGGATTCGCCGAATAATAGTCGTCTTTACCCTCGTAGGTGAACGCGTCAAAGATCGCTACCGATTTCTGCGGTCCTATGTTCTTGCCCGACGTTGCAGCGCATCCGACAAGAGATACCAGTATTCCTGCCGAAATTGCCGTCAATGTTAGTTTTGTTTTCATGAACTTAGTTTTGATGCGATAATGATTGCAATGATTGTGAATTATTGCAAAGTTATCCTATTGGGACAATTCGGTCGTTTCATGTTGGCTCCAAGAGATACATATTTATCACATGGTGTGTGCGCGGATGTCTCATTTCCTTAATTATTTGAATCATGCACTTTATTATCTCTTTTATTTATCAATTACTTACTTAAAATATCGGTTTCATGCAGTCCAGACCGACGACTGACTACTTAAAAAAAATGTGGAGCTACGCTCTGCGCGCAGCTCCACTTAGAGAGTAAAGTGTGTCGAAACCTACTAACCAAAAATTAAGACCAAAGGTGTGAAAATTACTAATTTCGAACGTACAATAAATAGATAAATCTATAACTTCCTCAAACCAAAAACAACCTCTTTATGACTATCTATTATCAATCCACGTTTTGCTTCATCGGATCATCCGTGCGACCCGTTTTCCATTTACAAAATTACAATTGAGCGACCAGATGGATATTTATAAAAATATCATCGTTTTTTTAATTTGGAATATCGACATTAAATTTTTTCTTTTTGAGATTCATATTTGTATCATTCTGTTTTTTTTACTTATCTTTGCACAGATATTGATACCATGAATTTACTTATCAGATACCTGATATTACTATGCCTGTTTATTGCATCCGCAGCAAATGCCTATGCTATGAAGAGCACACGGCTTTTTGATTCAAGGGAGATCCTGTCGTCAAATTACAGCAGCTTCTGCATCGACAAGGAAGGCGTCCTGTGGATCGGTACACAATACGGCCTGCTGCGATTCGACGGCAACAACTTTGACAAATATCTTTACAAAGAGCATATCACTACCTCTCTGAGCGACAATCGCATACTTAAAATACTCAGGGACTCGTCAGACAGGCTGTGGATAGGCACCTGCGAGGGGCTCAATCTCTACAACCCCGACACAGACGACTTCACGCGTGTCAAGCTCCCCAACAGTGAGCTGCTCGGATATATTTCTGACATCTGGCAACTGTCCGACGGCAACATCGTATTCAACGTGTCAGGTGTAGGGCTGTATATCATCGACTTCTCTTCGGGTGACCCGGTGGCTGTGAAATATATGTGGAGTATCGGTAACACCACGAATGTCAACACTCTGTGCGAAACCCGTAAGGGCGAACTCTTGGCCGGTAACCACTCGGGTGAGGTGATAAAGATTTCGCCCAACGGTCAGTCCAAGACTTACAAGTTAGCTGACTCATACATTCAGATTCTCACACAGCTTCCGGATAAGACCATATTTATCGCTACGACAAGTGATTGCTGGATCTGGGATACTGATAAAGACACATTCCGACCGGTAGCTTTACCTGCCGGAATGTCTCCACACTTGCAGTGCGCTACTACGGATGGAAACGGTAATCTGCTGATTGGCACCAAAAACGACGGACTGCTGATACTTGAGAAGTCATCTTATGAGCTACGCCCCGACACACAGCTCAGCAATCCTGTGGTGAATATCAATCGCAGCTGTATTTCCACCATTCATCATGAGCCGTCGGGCGATCTCTGGCTCGGGTGTCCGTATCAAGGCATCATAATGTTGCCCAAGAGAGAGATACCGTTTAATTTCATCAATTTATCACGTTTTATTCCTGACTATTACGGTGGCAAGACCAGTGTGGCCACTTCCTCTAAACTGGGCATAATATGGGTGGGACTCGAAAATGGCTCACTGATAACACTCAATGAAAGTGGCAACCATTTATCCACTAACACATTAGCTAATGGTAGCCCTATCAGCTCCCTTCACCTGTCTCATGGCGGTAAGCTATATGCGGGTGTCGATAATCACGGACTGTTCCAACTCGACCCTGTGACCGGCTCCGTACAACAGATTCTTAACATCGGTGGCAATTACCAGGCATCCGCCCTTACGGAAGACCGCGCAGGCAACCTCTACCTTGGCGTGCATGGCAAAGGGATCATACGGGTTAATCCTGCCACCAGGGAGGCCACGTGGCTGAATGATATCAATAAGGACGCAATAGAGAAGTGGATTTCCGCTCTATACTGCGACAGCAGTGACAGATTATGGATTGGCCAGTACGGCGGCCTGTCGGTATACAATATCAGGAGCAAACGGCACACTTCAATTGGTGAGCTCTACCCCGAGGTGATTAAAGGTGTTCACAATTCGATTACTGAGGATCCAATGGGCAGAATCTGGGATGCCACGAGCACCGGAGTGTTTATTTTCGACCCGAGCAGCAAATAGCGGATCCATCTCACTACCATAAACGGCTTATCCGACATATATGTCTCGACAATTATCTTTGATGATGATGCCGATGCATGGGTAGGCACACACGGCGGACTCAACCGCATCGATAGCAAATTCCACATCACTCCGTTTTATGGCCGCAACGATATGTCTGACAACGACTACTTCTCATCAGGGAAATCTCCTGATCACCGTAAGCTGATATTCAGCGGAGAAAAAGGTCTCACTGTCCTGTCACCATCCGAGCTCAAGAAACCGAGGTTTGACAAAGAAATCTTCATATCCGGCATATACCTAAACGGTAAGAAGGTAAACCTCGCCTCTATTACATCATCGGGCGATAAGGTAATTCCTGACGGGAAATATGACCCTGACAGGATACGGCTCTCTTACCGTGACAATTCTCTGGTGATACGCATGTCCACAAAGGATTTCCGCGACCTCGACAATCTCATATTCCAGTGGCGTATTCCGGGCAGCAGGGACGAATGGACATCTACCTCACCAGGCAACAGCGTGATTACCCTGCCCCACTTTCGCTCAGGTAATTTCACGCTCGAGATCAGAGCAGTAGAAAATGGCCGGTATTCCAACCTTAAGACAGTGGAGATTTCTGTCTCACCGCCCTGGTATCTCTCTACGGTCGCCAAGATCATATATACCCTGATCTTTTGCTTCATCATCATCCTCGTATGGAAAGTGATAAGACACAGAAATAAGGAACGTGACAACGAGGCCCGAATAAAATTCTTCATCAACATATCACACGAGATACGCTCACCGCTGACTCTTATCCTCAGCCCGCTCGAACGCCTCATGAAAAAGCCGCATGACCCGGAGACCTCAAAGAATCTCAATCTCATGCACCGTAATGCCACCCGTATCCTCAGCCTAATCAATCAGCTGCTCGACATCCGCAAGATTGATAAGGGCAAGATGAAGATACAGCCATCATACACCGAGTTCATTTCTTTCACTCACGAGCTTGTGGATATTTTCAAACCACAGGCCGATGAAAGCAACATTAATCTGGAGTTTAAGGTAGATGATCCGTCTCTTGACAAAATCACGGTATGGATCGACCGATATAATTTCGACAAGATACTGGTCAACCTGATTTCCAATGCAATCAAATTCACACCCGCCGGCGGAGACATCACCGTCTCTGTCACCAAAGGAGTCGACCCGGATATGGGTGATTATGCCGAAGTCAAGGTATCGGATACTGGTATAGGCCTTGACGAGAAGACTATCGACCACCTTTTCGACCGTTTCTACCAGGGCAAATTCAACCGCAACGACGTACCCATCGGATTCGGTATCGGGCTTGATCTCTGCCGTATGCTCGTAGAGCTGCATCAGGGCACGATCACCGCCGCCAACCGCACAGATTGTAAAGGCAGCATATTCACGGTAAGGATTCCGGCCACAGCCATGCCGGATACGGATACCGGTGAATTAGTGACGGATAAACCCGACCGAAATATAACACCTGCGGCCCGCCCCTTACCTCTGCTCAAATCAAGAAAAATCTCGAAGAGTTCTTCATCAAGAATCCTCATTGTCGATGATGACACCGAGATGCGTGCTTTTCTCAGCGACATTCTCTCCGGTCTGGGTAAAGTGATCGAGGCTACCGATGGTGAGGAAGCTATGCGTAAGGTGATGGAGTCGATGCCTGACCTCATAATTACTGATGTAGTGATGCCACACATGGACGGCCTGGCGTTGCTGAAGACCATCAAGGGCAACATTGACACTAACCATATTCCGGTCATATTGCTGAGTTCGAAAAATGATGTATCCGATCGCACGGCCGGATGGGACAAAGGAGCCGACGGATACTTAGGCAAACCATTCATCTCCGGCGAGCTGCTGGCGATGGTACACAACCTCATCGACAACAGGCGACAGCTCAAAGGTAAGTATAGCGGTAACCAGCACCAAGACCGTAAGATCGATACACCGGATCTTAAAGGCAACGACAAGATACTCACCGACAAGATCGTGACGGAGATCAACAAGCATCTCGATGATCCATATCTCAATGTCGACAAACTGAGCCAGGAAGTAGGTCTGAGCCGTGCCCACCTCAACCGCAAGATGAAGGATCTATTCGGTCTCACACCTAGCGAATTCATCCGTAATGTGCGTCTGAGGAAAGCCTGCGAGCTGCTCCAACAGCGAGATGTTGATATCTCGCAGATCGCCTACAGCCTCGGATTCTCGTCTCAGCCTCACTTCTCTTCGGCTTTCAAACGCTTTACCGGCGTCTCCCCCACCGAATACAGGCGCAATCACCTGACTCCGCCGGCTTGAACCTCTCGTTTTTTATAACGGCGCATTGATTTTTTTTCTAACTTTGCAGAGGTTTTCAAAGGTAATAAATATTTGACGCAGGCTGATATCATTCATTGCGGGATGCTGAGACATCATCCGGCAATGATGCGCAGGCGTCACGGTAAAAACAATCGATGGAATATGATGCAATTGTCATTATCAGTAAAGAAAGCGCAGGTGATTCATTTTGTCTGGCAGCATCTGTGGTTATTGATCTCTCTCTACATCATGACACTCGGCGTGGCCCTGAGTATCCGCAGTAATGTCGGCAGCAGCGTGATATCATCATTACCCATGTCATTCTCGCTTGCAGGCATCCAGGGTATGGTACCCGCTCTTACAGTCGGCGACTATACCAATATCATGAATATCATATTCGTGTTGATGCAGATCCTGATCCTGCGCCGCCGCTTCGAGCCCATACAGCTGTTTCAGCTATTGATAGGCAGCGTATTCGGAGCCCTGATCGACCTCAACATGTATCTTACCGCAGCCTTCGACTACTCCACCCTCTCCTCACAGGTGCTTGCAGCATTCATCGGATCCACGGTGCTCGGCTGCGGAGTGGCCCTGGAAGTGAGATGTGGATCAGTCACCATGCCGGGCGAAGGCATACAGGTGGCCATCAGCCGTGTCACGGGCGCACCGTTCCCCAAGGTAAAGATAATTTTGGACACTTGTCTGGTGGTTGCCGCCGTGGCAAGCTGCTATATATTCTGGGGGGCATGGCAGTGGAATATCATCGGTCCCGGCACGCTCTTCGCGATGATCTATGTCGGATGGCTCGTGAGACTCGTCAGCGGTCGCCTCGGGTGGTTTGACCGCGTGCTCGGCTATCAGCCCGGCTTCCGCCGCTATGTATTCGGCCTCGCCAGATTTCTATTCCACTGATACAAAATCAAGAGGGTGTATCAAAATTCAAAATTTGTAGGGACATGCCTTCGGCTACAGTACATGACAATTTTATTGGGTGGTTG
>CAZBWZ010000112.1:0-7411 GCA_964495725.1 uncultured Bacteroides sp. | reverse complement strand
GTTCGGTTTTCTTCTTTGACATCTGCTCTGGAACTTTGGTTTCCTTTGCAAATTTTGACACTATCTATATACTCTACTGTACGCAAACTCACGTCAGTTTTTTTTCGACACCTCCGGATAACTTAACCGCGAAGTTAAGGCAAGTTCAATTATCTCCTGTCGTTTTTCTTCTCTTGCCTCTCTTGTGAGGCTCTGGAATCTTATCATGTTTGACTCTATTATGAGTCAACTTTTTTCAGGGAAAGACATTCAAAAAAAAGAAGATTTAGATGATGGTAATAAAAATATTGAATTTTTGTGATAGATATTTTTGCTTGTCGTTCTCTATAAAGTAAAGGGTAAGGGAATGGCCTTAGGATTTTTCCCTTTTATTAACGCTAGATAGGTTAGATATAACTATTTAAAGTCGTAGGGACATTCTTTTACCAGAGACATTATTTAGCAAAACTAATTTGACTATAGGATTATGGAGATGGACGAAATACTTGCAAAGGTGTCCGTGGATTGTAAGGACAATGGCAGGAGATTTATTGTTGATGACCGTATAAGGGCGATAAGGGATATTTTAGATGGGTCGGCCTATTCCTTGTTGAGAGCCGACAATCTTTGTTATATCTATGGCAAAGGGGATGTGCGTGACAGTGAGGTTGTGCTGATCTCCTCACATATCGACTGCGTGTTCAGAAATGTGTTTTACCGGGATGAAAGCGACGACTGTTATCTTGGCACTTTTGATAATTCCATCACAAATGCGTGCGTCCTTTATGATATGGTTCGCAATAGGCTCCCTGATAATGTGATTGTCGCTTTTACAGGAGATGAGGAGAATGACTCGCTTGGTGCGCTTGAAGTTGTCAGGATCCTCAATCAATGGCATTGTAAGATCAAGATGGGCATCGTGCTTGATGTTACGGAGGAAGGCTGGGTTGAGAAGTGTCCTTTCACGGTCGAAAACGATCTTGGAATAGATATCATGACAGGTTACAAGCTTGTCAAGACACTTGACCAATATAGGGATAAGTACAAGTTTGTTCATGACGCGGAGCCGGATGAAACCTGGGATTATGATGAGGAGGAAATTCCTTGTTTCGCATTGTGTATGCCGATCTACGGTGATATGCATAGCGAGAGAGGCGTGTTGGTGAGGAAGTCTTCATTACCGGTATACTGTGATGTCTTGGCTGCATTGTCTGCCACTCTGATCAAGTGATATGATCTGATTAAAAGATGAGAATCGGTCTAACGTTGTAGGCCAATATAGATGGTGATACGTTCAATGATATTGCCAGAGTGCAGAAATGACAGAGGAAAAGAAACTGACAGAGCGTGAGAAATCCCGTGCCGCCCTCCAATGCAGACACAGGAAGCAGCAAACAAATCAAAACCAGCAACAAGATGGACACAATGAATGATCTCTTTGACATAAGAATACTTACATCCGCCGAGGGTGTGCCCTTTGAAGTGGAAAATGAAGGGACGATATATGTCGTAGGCGACCCATCCTCCCTTTCAGATAAAATTTCGGCGATCGAAGATGCCGTAATCGGCGGAATGGACAGCTATAATTCGTGTAACTCCTACAGGATAAGCATTGTAAGGCAGCGAGATAACTTCAAGGAGGATTTCGGTTGGAATATCATATGTCCGATTGAGGATCCGGCATCCTCTACACGGTTATATATAATCGCAAGCTCAGCTGACAAAAACATTGAGATGGCTGTCCCCGCGGTCATCAATGAGGCGGATGGCCAGATGCGCAGATTCATGGAGGAGGCATTGATAAAAGCCGCCATCAAAGATCCGGACGGTTTCAGGAGCGCGGTAGACAGAGCCATCGGTGATCCCGGTGATGACGGAGGGGGTGTCTCCGCTCCAGATAAAGGAGAACCGTATGATGGGTGTGATGTCTGCTGTGATAGGTTGACTGAGAGGGATATACTGGATATGTGTGTCGTATATAGCATCATGCCCATGCCATCACACTGTGAGGCGGCTGTCGGACAATCCAGGCATTCTCGCGTCAATCATAGGCGTGGCATGGTGTCGGCCAAAGACAGGAAGGCGGCGTTCACGAATCTGCCGGAAAGGATCTCGGAGGCTTATATGAAGGACAATGCCATGTATGCAGAGATTGTCGACGATACCTTCGCTACTTACAGCGCCGATGAGCTGCGTGCCCTGATCAGGGAGCTCGGCAAGAAGTATAAGAATCTCTACCGTAACGCTTATGACACCACATTGCAGAGCGTGACCAAGTATGAGCTCGTGCTTCATCCCTGGAGTGAAAGATACAGCAGGGAGTTCAGGAAAAGAAACAACTACCGCTATTACCTGTATCTTAAAGACTCCAAGGGGAGGGAGCGCCCGGTGATATTCAAGCACAATCCGTCGTTTTGCATCTATGTGATGTATATGGTGGACAGATACAATCGCAAAGAGGACGTGACGGACCTGTCGATAAAGACGATGGAGAAGGAGTTCCGCACTGTCTATAAGGCCATCATGGATGAGACCGATAAAAAAATCGGGGAGCTCTTCGGTGGAATGTGCCACCGCAAATCTAAAAACGGCAACTCCCGGGAGGGAAGATACGGAGAATATATCAAAGACATACATCAGACATTTGAGGATTTGATGGGAAACATCAACAGCATTCCTTTCAAGGTGGGTTTCGGGCGTTATCTTCAGGTGCCCCCCGAGAAGATGGCCCTTCCTGAAAATTTGGCGAAGTTGAGAATTATATAATCCAGTCAATCAATGAAATGACTTAGCCACTTTAAGGCGTGCCAATGACACTTGGGTGTGTCGGTGTTAACCTCTATCTTTGAATTCAGAAGGTGGAGGTTTTCTCTTACCATAAATTAGAATACTCAATCGCCATCAAGGTATGATGGTGAAAAAACAACTGCTGATTATGAAAACCAACGCATTGCTTCAGAATAACACTCAGTTTGCCGGCTACACCGTGGTCGGCAAACTGAGTACCCATCATGATGGGGAGCGGGAGGTCTATCTTGTCAGGGATGCTGATGACGAGGTGGCCGTACTGGTGGTCTATGACCTCGATTGTGACAGATACGTCTGCAAGAATGTGAGCCGCAGACGTACTCCGGATTTCATTGAGGAGGTAAAGGTCTGCTCCGACCTCAAAAACCAGTGTTTCCCCGGGATTATCAAACGTGGCATTGACAAGGTTGGGAATAAACGCTACGCATGGACAGTCCTGCGATTTGTTGAAGGCAACTGTCTTGACAATGAGATCCGTATGCGGCGCGCCATTCCTCTTTCAGATACTATCAGGATAGCGAAGCAGCTGACAGAGGCTTTAAGGGAGCTGACTGATCGGACCGGAGGCGGCTCCCATTACAACCTGCGTCCGGAAAACATCATCGTTGATTACGACAATGATGTTTTGAAAGGCGTATATGTCGTAGGCATGACTTGCGCCGGCATGGCGTCTCATGGCAATCCTCCCTTCAGTGATGGACATCTGAGCAATCTCTACCGTGCGCCGGAAACGGCAAGTGGCGTATTCAATCATACGGCTGATGTCTATTCAATCGGTATGCTGATGCTCATCATGCTGCTTGGCGACAAGGTCTCTGACCGATACGGTTACAGCTGCATATCGCCGACGGCTGAGGGTATAAACGATGAGGACACCGGCAACCATAAATGGCATGAGCCTGCGGAATGGAACAAGATTGTGTGGGATTGCGCGGATGAAAGTCTATCCACAGCCGCAAGGCTTATCCTCCGGAAAGTGACTGCCGTGAGTTCATCAGCCCGTCTCCAGACATTTGACAAACTTTATAAGTATCTTGTGATGCTCGAGAAGAAGTCAATCAAGACATCCGCTGTTACCGAGCCGGGTGGCATAACCGGTAATCTGGCACCGCTGAAAAAGGAAGTACACGAGACAGTCCGGTCGGCAGGTACCCCCGTGAAGACAGGCTTCTCCCAATCTGCGTCAGGCAAGGGCCTTGACGAGGTGGCCGGTATGTCGGAATTGAAGACAGTGCTTCGCCGTAACTTTGTGGATATTGTCAAACACCGTCAGATGGCGGGGATGTATGGGATCACTCCTCCCAACGGCATACTTCTCTATGGCGCGCCCGGCTGCGGCAAGACTTTTGTGGCAGAGAAAGCAGCGCAGGAGTCGGGCCTGAAATACAAGATTATCAACCCATCTGACTTCGCTTCCATTTACATACACGGCTCCCAGGGCAAGATCGCCGAAGCTTTCAAGGAGGCAGAGAAGAACGCTCCGATGATTCTCATTTTCGACGAGTTTGATGCTATCGCCCCAAAGCGAGACGCGGACAACAACAATCAGGCGAATGAAGTGAACGAGATTCTGACACAGTTAAACAACTGCGCATCCAAGGGCATTTTCGTGCTGGCCACGACCAACCGCCCCGATATGATAGATGCCGCTTGTCTGAGGGCCGGACGCATGGACGAGAAGTTCTACGTGGGGTTGCCGGATACCGATGCCCGTAAGGAGATCTTCGCAATGGAGCTGAAGAAACGTCCGTGCGACAGCCAAATAGACCTTGACCTTTTGGGTAACGCGACATCAGACTTCACTTGTGGCGACATAAGCTATATCGTGAAGGAGACTGCCCGCAGATGCTTTGACGAAGCCATCCGAAATGGTGACGGCATTACCGTGCCTCTGACCACCGAGAAACTGATGGAAGTGGCAAAAGCCACCATACCATCGGTCTCGCCTAAGGACATCCGTCTCTATCAGGAACTGAAGGACAGGATGGAGCATCGCGACTGGGATAATAAATCAAGAGCCAGAGTCGGTTTTTTGCCACGTCACTGATATAAATTATACGTAAAACCACTCTATATAATCAGAAGAACAAATAAAGACACGAGATTATGATGGAAGAAAAGATTTTAGAGATTTTATACCAACTGGGATTCCAGCCGGAGTTGGTAGATGAGGACTTCGGATACCGATTTGAGTATGAAGGATTGACCGTCCTTTACACTACCGGAGATGATGAAGCGCAAACCGTAGACTTCATGATACCGGGGATATTCGATATCTCGGAAGACAACAGAGTGGCGGTGCTGGAGGCGATGGTGAAACTCGCCGGAAAGGTGAAGTTTGTGCAACCGGTAATTATGTCAGATTCCGTTTGGCTCAACTACCAGCATTTCCTCGGCGAACAGGAGCCGACTGCTGAAGTAATCGAACATATTATCCGGGTACTTGCGGTATCAACGATCAAGTTTTATAAACTCATAAACAACGAAGACAATGACGAGTAAGGAGATAGTAAAACAGATACTTGAAAAGTGGAAGTTTCCGGTTTTGCAAGAAGCCGAGTATGCCATTGTATTCCGCTATCAGATGAACTATGTTCAAATCAGTTCACCGCAGGATGATACGAATGCCATTGCCGTGACATTGACCACTGCTTTCTCTGCCGATGACGAGAGGGAGGTGCGACTTGCGTTGAAGGCCTGCAATGAGCTGAACCACCGGATGATGCAGGTAAAACTGTATCTTGATGAGGATAACGACCTGGTGATCGCTTCAGAGTTCTTCTTCAGGAGTGACGAAGATGTGGAGTTCCTGCTCAATCAGGCTCTAAAGTTAATAGTGAGCGCCAAGAAACATTTTATTCCGCAATATGAGGCGGTGGTGGAGGAGGACAACCTGATTCAAGAACTTGAAAACGAATGACAGACCGATCATGAAAAAGAGCATATCCTTAAGAATGTGGCTGACCGTATGCTTCGGCGGCATCTGGCAGTTAGTCCGCAACATCTTTTCTTGGAAAAATAAGACTCCGTTCTGGAGAGTGATCTGGGCCACAATCACTGTCTGCGTGGTTGCTGTCACCGCCATGCTTGCGACAGCATGGTACAAGGAATTTGTCCGCAATGGCGATCGTTACTCCCCCGAATATTTCGATGGCTACGTAAGCCCTAAATACAAGTTTCACAATAACGGATACGATAAGGCTTCATCGTATATATATGACGCGGGCACAAAGAAGAAAGTGATGAAGGGGCTTGACTGGGTTGCGGTCCCTGAGAGCGGAGACAGTCTTATGGTGGTCGCAAAGGATGGTAAAAGAGGCTATGTCAACCGCTTTACCATGGAGACGGTAGTGCCGTACAGATATGACGCGGCATGGTCGTTTTATGAGGATGTCGCCGCTGTATGCGAGGGAGACTCCATCCATTACATCGACCATAAAGGCAATCCGATCAACGATGTCAAATTCCTGCGTGACAAGCGGTATGACAATTATGCGTATCATGGTAAATATGCGGCTATTCCTGTGGGAAAGAAGTGCGGCCTGATAGACAAGTCAGGAAAATGGGTGGTGTCGCCCACATATGACGACATATGTATCGGCCACAGGAACCTATGGTATGTGAGAAATGATGGCAAAACCGGAGTAATAGGAGTGGATGGTCAGATCATATTGCCTCCTGAATATGAGTATGTATGGATCCATGAAAAAGAGGGGATAACCGTAGCCAGCGCGAATGATCATTCACAGAGCCGCTATGATTACGACGGAACACTTATCGACGATTTCATTTTCGACGAGATCTATGAGATGGCTTACAACATCAAAGAGATTGACGATGAGGGCAATCAGAAGCAGGCCATTGATGATATGGTGAAATACTGCTCACGCAACTTCTATGGACTGATGACCCGGAATGGGGTCCCTGTGACACCTCCATTGTATATCGACATAGAGTGTCTGGCCCCCGGAGTCTATCAATGCAGGGTCACTGACGATTCTCTCGACTGCATAATGATCAACGGTAAAGGTGAGAAAATAAATGACTGATATAACGAAGTCATTTAGACTTATTACAAAATATTATTGGTAGTAAGTCTAAACGACTTCAATAAAAACACTCATCTATCTCCCAAAGGTGAAATAGATGGTGTCCCTCACTGGAGCCGGCGTGTATATTCCCTAAAAAAGGTTGACTCATAAACTTAACTTTTATGAGTCAACCTTTTTTAGGGAAATCCATCGATCACGCCGATTGTCTGAATGGAATATCCGTTGAAAAAAATGAGGGGTGTAAAACATTTGGGGTGTTAAGAATGTTAAATAAATAAAGACAAAAATAAATTAAGTAAAAATAAAAAATCAAAACTATGAGTGACAGAAGAGACAGAAGAATGAACAAAAGGAGCAACAGAAATCTGTGGGTGGCTATCGGAGCAGTGATACTGGTGATACTGCTGATAGCATGGATCGTCATGGCCGGATTCGAAGGTGACACCGATGTCGCTGCTATGATTACCAGCCCTTTACTCTGATGCTGTGATGCGGTAGATTCGCGCCGTCAAAAAAAAGATGCGAATTATTTGCATATTAAAAAATTTCATTATTATTTCGCAGTAGTAAAA
>CAZBWZ010000111.1:0-7416 GCA_964495725.1 uncultured Bacteroides sp. | reverse complement strand
TAACATACTATATTCCAATTATGAATTTCAATAATTTTACTATCAAATCGCAAGAAGCCATACAGAAGGCTGTCGAAATCACACGCTCGGCCGGCCAGCAGGCTATCGAGCCTGTGCATATTTTAAAGGCCGTGATGGAAGAAGGCGAGTCTGTCGTGAAATTCATTTTTCAGAAAATCGGTGCGGCGATGCCTCAGGTATCCGGTCAGGTCGACCGTGAAATTGCAGCATTGCCCAAGGTTTCAGGCAGCGAGCCCTATCTTAGCCGCCAGTCTAACGACGTGCTGCAGAAGTCTCTTGATATCGCAAAAAAGCGTGGCGATGAATACGTCACACTTGAGGCTCTGCTACTCGGTATTTTTGCGATCAATTCACCGGCTGCAAATATCCTTAAAGACGCAGGTCTCACCAAGAAAGATCTTGAGGCGGCGATCGATGAGCTCCGAAAAGGCAAGAAAGCAACTGATCAGGGAGCGGAGGAGACTTACAACGCTCTCTCAAAATATGCCATCAACCTCAACGAAAGAGCCCGCTCCGGCAAACTTGATCCTGTGATCGGCCGTGATGAGGAAATCCGTCGTGTGTTACAGATATTGAGCAGACGTACCAAAAATAACCCTATGCTCATCGGCGAACCGGGTACCGGTAAGACGGCCATAGCCGAAGGCCTCGCCCAGCGTATAGTCAGAGGCGATGTGCCTGAGAATCTGCGATCCAAACAGATCTATTCGCTCGATATGGGTGCGCTTGTAGCCGGCGCGAAATACAAGGGTGAGTTTGAAGAGCGTCTTAAAGCCATTGTCAACGAGGTGACTCAGAGTGATGGGGAGATAGTGCTCTTCATCGATGAAATCCACACTCTCGTAGGTGCCGGTAAGGGTGAAGGCGCGATGGATGCCGCCAATATCCTCAAGCCTGCCCTGGCTCGTGGCGAGCTCCGCAGCATCGGTGCCACCACCCTTGATGAGTACCAGAAATATTTTGAGAAAGACAAGGCTCTTGAGCGTCGTTTCCAGAAGGTAATGGTAAATGAGCCTGACGAGCTCAGCGCCATCGCTATCCTCCGAGGCCTTAAGGAGAGATACGAGAATCACCACAAGGTGCGTATCCGCGACGAGGCAGTCGTCGCCGCCGTACAGCTCTCGGAGAGGTATATCACCGACCGTTTCCTACCCGACAAGGCTATTGACCTTATCGATGAGGCCGCCTCGAAGCTGAAATTGGAGATTGATTCAGTGCCCCAGGCTCTTGACGACATCACAAGGCGTATCGCACAAAAGGAAATCGAGCGCGAGGCAATCAAGCGCGAGGGAGACGATGCCAAAGTGAAGGATATCGAGAAAGAAATTGCCGAGATGCGCGAGGAAGAGAAAGAATACTCAGCCAAATGGAAAGCAGAAAAAGAGCTCATTGACCGTATTCAGCAAAACAAGATCGACCTTGAGCAGCTTGCATTCGAAGCTGAGAAAGCCGAGCGTGAAGGCGACTATGCCAAGGTGGCCGAGATAAGATACTCCAAGATTCAGGCCAAGGAAAAGGAGAACGTCGACATACAGGAGCAGCTCAAGATGATGCAGGGTGACCGTGCCCTTATCAAGGAAGAAGTAGATGCCGAAGACATCGCCGATGTAGTATCGCACTGGACCGGTATCCCGGTGAGCAAAATGGTGCAGAGCGAGAAAGAGAAGCTGCTGCACCTTGAAGAGGAATTACATCACCGCGTCGTGGGTCAGGAAGACGCGATCGCAGCTATCGCTGATGCAGTGCGCCGCTCGCGTGCAGGCCTCAACGACCCCAAACGTCCTATCGGCTCGTTCATCTTCCTGGGCACTACAGGTGTCGGAAAGACTGAGCTTGCCAAGGCTCTCGCCGAGTATCTGTTTGATGACGAGAACATGATGACCCGTATAGATATGAGTGAGTATCAGGAGAAACACTCGGTGAGCCGTCTGGTCGGCGCACCTCCGGGATATGTCGGTTACGATGAGGGTGGTCAGCTTACCGAAGCTGTACGCCGCAAGCCTTACTCGGTCGTGCTCTTTGACGAAATCGAGAAAGCTCACCCTGATGTATTCAACATCCTGCTTCAGGTGCTTGACGATGGTCACCTTACCGACAACAAGGGACGTAATGTCAACTTCAAGAATACAATCATCATCATGACATCTAACATGGGCTCGCATGTGATACGCGATAATTTCGCCAAACTCACACCCGACAACCGTGAGGAAGTCATCGACAAGACCAAGGGCGAAGTGCTCGACATGCTTAAGGAGACCATCCGTCCCGAGTTCCTCAACCGTATTGATGAGATCATCATGTTCACCCCGCTCAACGAGAAAGAAATCGAGGAGATCGTGGGTCTGCAGATCGCCTCTGTACAGAAGATGCTGGCACGAAACGGTGTCACCCTGCATGTCACACCTGCCGCGTTGCACTACCTTGCCGAAGAGGGATACGATCCGGAATTCGGCGCCCGTCCTGTCAAGCGTGTCATCCACCGCATGGTGCTCAACCGTCTGTCAAAGGATATCCTGGCTCAGAAGGTGGACAAAGCCAACCCCATCACTATCGATGTCAAGGACGGAGAACTCATATTCCGCAACTAATTTCACAACTACGCAACTCTCATAGATTTTGATAAGGCCGGACGACACGCTCATGCATGCCGCCCGGTTTTGTTTACATCATTCACCACAGCAATATCCGTCATTTTTATTTGCGCGTGACACATAAAATTTATAATTTTGCTCACCAAAGCGATAGCCATCGATTTATGGCATATCGCCCGCGACGCGTAAATATCTAAATTGACTTACATATATCGATATGGCAACAAAACCGTTTGAATACCAGCCGATGTTCCCCCTCGGCCCGGATACCACAGAGTATTATCACCTCACATCAGATTATGTGAAGGTAGAAAACTGGGGAGGACACGAATTTCTCGTAGTAGACCCTGAGGCTCTCACCGTACTCGCCCGCCAGGCTACTCACGACAACGCTTTCATGCTGCGCCGCGAGCACAACGAGATGGTGGCGAAGATACTCGCCGACCCCGAAGCAAGCCAGAACGACAAATTCGTCGCACTCACCATGCTGCGCAATGCCGAAGTAGCAGCCAAGGGCCAGCTGCCATTCTGCCAGGACACAGGTACAGCCATCGTACACGGTGAGAAAGGACAGCGTGTATTCACCGGATGCAATGACGAGGAGAAAATCTCCAAGGGCGTGTATCTTACCTACACCACAGACAATCTCCGCTATTCGCAGAACGCTCCACTCAACATGTATGATGAGGTGAACACCGGTTGCAACCTGCCCGCACAGATCGACATCCATGCCACAGAGGGTGATGAATATCATTTCCTGTTTGTTGCCAAAGGAGGTGGCTCGGCCAACAAGACCTATCTGTATCAGGAGACCAAGGCTCTCATCAATCCCAAGACTCTATTGCCCTTCCTCATCGAGAAGATGAAATCGCTCGGCACTGCTGCTTGTCCGCCCTATCATATCGCTTTTGTCATAGGCGGCACATCAGCCGAGAAGAATCTCGAGACCGTCAAGAAAGCCTCAGTGAAATATTACGACAGCCTGCCTACCAAGGGCAACGCCCTCGGTCACGCATTCCGCGACATAGAGCTGGAGAAGCAGCTCAAGAAAGCCGCTGAGGAGATTGGCCTCGGCGCCCAGTTCGGCGGCAAATATTTCGCTCATGACATCCGCGTGATCCGTCTGCCACGTCACGGCGCCTCATGCCCGGTGGGTCTCGGTGTCAGCTGCTCGGCCGACCGCAATATCAAGGCCAAGATCAACCGCGAGGGCCTGTGGATTGAGAAACTTGACTCAAATCCCGGCGAGCTCATCCCTGCCGAGCTCCGCAAAGCCGGCGAAGGCGATGTAGTGAAGATCGACCTCAACCGTCCGATGCCCGAAATTCTTGCCGAACTCACAAAATATCCCGTTTCGACACGTCTGTCTCTCAACGGCACAATCATTGTAGGTCGTGACATCGCTCACGCCAAAATCAAGGAGCGTCTTGATGCCGGCGAACCCATGCCTCAGTATCTCAAGGATCATCCCATCTACTATGCCGGTCCGGCAAAGACTCCCGCAGGAATGCCATCAGGCTCGTTCGGTCCTACCACTGCCGGACGTATGGATCCCTATGTTGACCAGTTCCAGGCAGCCGGTGGCTCGATGGTGATGATTGCCAAGGGCAACCGCTCGAAACAGGTGACCGATGCCTGCAAGAAACACGGCGGATTCTACCTCGGCTCTATCGGTGGCCCTGCTGCCGTTCTCGCACAAAACTCCATCAAGAATGTCGAACTGCTCGAATATCCCGAACTCGGCATGGAAGCAATCTGGAAAATCGATGTCGAGGACTTCCCCGCATTCATCCTCGTCGATGACAAAGGCAACGACTTCTTCACAGAAATATCAGAGAAATGCAAGGCCTGCGGCCTCAATAAATAACATCATTCTCTTTCCGAAAAAAGACAGCCGGGACACAAATCCCGGTTGTCTTTTTTTAGTCGGTTATTTGCTGAGAGTGGAGTTGTAATAGCGAGGGTCTCCTGTCACCTCTTTACCTACAAAGGACGGAAAGGTAACCGGATAATCGGCATCTGGCAATTCGATTTCTGCTACCACCAGCCCGGAATGCACACCATGAAATTCGTCAATCTCCCATGTGAGCTCACCCTCAGGCACATAATAGCGTGTCTTCTCTATCACATTGCCCTTGCATATCGCCAGCATCTGACGGGCATCATCGACCGGTATTGCGTATTCCCATTCGTCGCGCACAGCGCCTCTATTACGGCTCTTGACCGTAATCAATGCCCCATCGCCGCTTATCCTCACCCTCACCGTAGCGTCAATATCTGTTGACAGATAGCCCTGCGCCATGTCGCAGCTGTCTGTTGCAAGCTCCTTATATTTACTGTTCATAACAAGAAACTTCCTCTCTATCTCCTTAGCCATATCTAATCTAAATTAATAAAAACAGAGCCGCCGATTATTATGACCGTGGCCCGGATACGTTGATGATTTTGACAATCACAAGACTGCTTTACAGTGTAAAATTAGACAAACTTATCTAATTAGACAAATCCCGTATAGAAAATTCTTAGTTAATGCCATAATACAATTTTATATAACTTTTCACGTTAAAATATGAGTCATTGCATACATGATACATATTTGATATACTGATGTCAAAGCTCTTATTTAAACGCATATACCTTCTTTTAATTATTATATTTGCAATCGGGATAGCCTTCCATGCCGATGCTGCTGCCGACTATCACATAAGCGGCATCGTGCGCGACTCCCTCACCATGGAACCGTTGCCATACACCACGGTGAGCGTTAACGGTAAAGCCTCCGGCACACTCACCGACAGCAAAGGCATATTTGACCTGACTGTACCCGACACCGCTTCCTCATTATCTGCAAATTGCCTGGGATACAATCGTAAGATTATTAAAATCAAGAAAGGACGTGTCAACATATATGACATACCCCTCACCCCGTCTGCGACCGAGCTGCACGAAGTGGTGATACACCGCAGCAAATACAGCAAAAAGAATAATCCGGCTGTGGAATTCGCACGCCGTCTACGCAACAACGCGGGTGAGACCGATCCCATGAGAAATGACTACTACAACTACACCAAACACCGCATAACCACAATCGGGCTAAATGACTTCGGGGCATCCGAGGACCATAAGAGCCTTTTCAAGCGGTTTCCGTTTCTGTGGGAGTATGTTGACACATCCGAGGTCTCCGGAAAGCCGGTGCTCAACCTGATAGTGAAGGAGACGACATCCGACGTACACTACAGACGGCAGCCTCGATCAGAAAAAGAAGTTACCACAGGCTCGCGGCAAGAGGGCATCGACGAGATGCTGGAAGGCGAGAATCTGAAGGTGATGCTCGACGAAGTGCTTCGTGAGATCGACCTATATGACAACGATATCAACCTGCTCAGCAACCGCTTTGTAAGTCCGCTGTCAAGCATAGCTCCCGACTTTTACAAATTCTACCTTACGGATACAGTGAGTATTGACACCGCCCGATACATCGTCCTCAGCTTCTATCCACACAACAAGCAGTCATTCGGATTTAACGGACAGATTTACGTACCGCTCGGTGACCCGTCGATGTTTATCAAGAAGGTGACTATGCGCACACCGCGTGATGCCAACGTAAACTTTGTTGAAAACCTCTTCATTGAGCAGGAATTTGAAAAAGCTCCGGACGGCTCGCGCCTCAAGGTCTACGACAACCTCACACTCGAAGCCTCGATACTACCCGGCAAGCCAGCATTCTACGTCAAACGCAATGTCGCCTATGCCGATCATGATTTCAATCCGCCAGCCGATCTCACTGTTTTTAATTATTTAGGGCGTGAGCTTGTTGCCGACGGAGCGGAGCACAGAGACACGACATTCTGGAATGACAGGAATCTCGTGAAAGTAACCCACAACGAGCGACATATCAACGACATGATGGCTCGTCTACGATCAGTACCGATTTACTACTGGGGTGAGAAATTTCTTAAGATTATGTTCTCGGGCTATGTTGCCACAGGTCGCGACAGCAAGTTTGACTATGGCCCTGTGAATACATCCATCAGCTTTAATCCGATCGAGGGAACCCGTCTCCGTGCCGGAGGTATGACCACGGCAAATCTCAGCAAGCGATGGTTTGGTCGAGGCTTCGCCGCATTCGGCACGAAAGATCACCGATGGAAATACGGGGTGGAAGCCGAATACTCATTCCATGACAAGAAGTACCACTCCAGGGAATTTCCCATCCACTCTCTGCGTCTGTCAAGTCTGTATGACGTGGATATGATCGGTCAGCATTACGAATACACTAATTCCGACAATATGTTTCTGTCGCTCAAGCGCCTGACAGACTATAACGCTACCTATCACAATGTAAACAAGCTGGAATATACACTCGAGCTTACCAACAATTTCTCCCTGCTCACTACCCTGAAGAACGAGCGGCAGTTTCATTCGCCCTATATCGAATTTATCGACGGTAACGGGCGAACCTATGGTCACTATACGGAGAACTCCCTGTCGGTGCAACTGAGATATGCCCCAGGTGAAAAATTCGCACAGACGAAATCATACCGTATACCGGTAAATCTCGAAGCTCCCGTACTCACCCTCACCCACACCTTCGCACCCCGTAATTTTCTCGGCAGCGATTTCCCGCTCAATAAGACAGAAATCAGTATTGGCAAACGCTTCTGGCTCTCTGCCTTCGGGTATATCGATGCGGTGGCCAAGGGTGGTATCGTATGGAGCCACAGCCCATTTCTAAATCTTTTCATACCTAACGCCAATCTGTCGTATACTATACAGCGCGGCAGCTTCGCTCTGATGAATCCGA
>CAZBWZ010000110.1:0-7557 GCA_964495725.1 uncultured Bacteroides sp. | reverse complement strand
TTGCCCAACAGCTTTGAATACACCCGTCTGAAGCTCTCGCTGTCCATGCCCTCGACATGCACATAGCCCACACGGCCCCCCGAGATACTGTCCACCACATGCTCGTTGTGCTCCACCCATCTCTGATACAGCAGGTCTGACAGCGACGACACAGGCTTCACCACCACGTACTCATCCTTTCCGTCGGCCTTGCGTACGCCCAGACGCACCTTCTTTCCGGCTTTGCCCTCCAGCATCGGGTAGTAGTCGCTGCCGGCTTTCACGGTATCGCCGTCGATCGACATGATGATGTCGCCGGCCACCACGCCCACGCCTTTGGGTGAGAGCGGCCCGCGGCTTATCACCTCCGCTACCTTCAGACCATCGCCATCGTAGGTCTCGTCAAAAAACGCGCCGAGCTGACCTACGGTCATCACACCCGAGGCGGCTCTGTAACGTGCGCCGGTGTGCGACGCATTCAGCTCGCCCAACAGCTCGCTCAGCAATTCGGCGAAATCATAATTATTATTGATATAGGGCAGGAATCGGCTGTAATCCTCGGCATATCCCTGCCAGTCGACACCATGGAGATTCTCGTCGTAGAATTTATCCTGTACCTGAGTCACGCAATGGTCGAAGATATACTTGCGCTCGGCCGAGGGATGACGGCTGTACGGAGCCGAGAAAGCGATGGTCTTCTCCTCGCCCGACGGGATGGAGATTTTGTTCATGCCGTTGGCAGTGAGCAGAAACAGGTTCTCGCCTTTCTTGTCAACCTCGATACCGCTGTAGCCCACTCCCTTGACAAGTGTCTTGGTGCTTCCCTTCTTCAGATCCACCACCATGAGGTTTGTATTTCCCTCTGGGGATGTGGCTATGTAATATAGCTTGTCACCCTTGGGCGTGAGGTAATAGTCGAGCATGTGTGACGATGAGCTTGTGAGACGCCGGGTGCGGTACAGCCTGTTGGCGAGATCGAATTCCAGAGGTTTCACATCATCCTTGCCGCTGTCTTCGGCATCCCCTTTTTTCTTCTTGCCCTTGTCGTCTTTCTTGCCTTTTTTGTCAGCCTTGTCAGCATCGGCCTTCTCATCGGCCTTCTTCTTGGCTTCTGCGGCGAGCTCAGCCTCTTCTTCTGTCATGAGGAATTCATCCCAGGCATCACCGTCGAGCATCATCAGTATCACGTCATGCTCCTCGCCCCACGAGCCGTGGCTGCGGTAGCCGTAGCGTCCCGAGGCATAGGTGATGCCCCGGCCGTCCAGCACCCAGCGCGGGGCTGCATCGCTGTATCCGCTCTCGGTGAGATCCACCACCTCGGTGCCGTCAGCCTTTACCAGAGCCACATCGGTATTGTTCCATCCGCCGGTGCCTATATATGAGGTCAGGAACCAGCGGCTGTCGGGGCTCCATTCAAAGTCCACGTCGCCATCAGTGTAGCTGTAATTATACTTCCCGTCGAGAGCCGTCGTCACGTCCTTGTCGGCAAGGTCGATGACCTTGAGTATCGTGCGATCCTCCAGAAAAGCCACCTTCTTGCCATCGGGCGAGTACTCAGGCTGTTGCGCCGCCTTATCGCCCTTATACAGCAGCTCCTCAGTGACATCGGTGGCGTAGGCAAACGACCCGTCATCATCTCCGATCTTTGCCGTGAATATCTGCCACAGACCGTCGCGCTCAGAGTCATATACCAGCGACCGGCCGTCAGGCGAGAACGATATGCACCGCTCCTGGCCGTCGGTGTCGGTGATACGGCGTGTCGTGTCATATTTCACCGAGGTCACATACACATCACCCCTGAGCACGAAGGCGACCTCTTCGCCAGACGGCGACACGGCCATATTAGTCGCGCCAGAGCGACGGTAACCGTTGACCATATCGCGGTCGTAGTCGTCGTATGCTATCTCCACCTCCAGCAACTGCGGCTCACCATCCCCGCGGAGCGTGTAGATCTGTCCATCCTGGCTGTAAGCCAATATGCCGTTGTCAGAGGCCGACAGCGACCTCACCGGGTGACGTGTGTATTTCGTGAGCTGTGTCTCGTTGCCACTGAGATCACGCAGATACACATTGAGAGTGCCGTCTTTCTCCGACAGATAATAGTAACGGCCGTCTGCCGCCCATACCGGGTTAAGGTCATGACCGTTGAAGTCGGTGAGCTTGGTGTATCTGCCGTCGTCGATCAGCCATATATCACTTGTGCCTGATGAGCGCTCGTGTTTGCGCAGCGGATCCTCATAGCCTTTCTTGTCCTGATACAGGATACGGCCGTCACTCCCCACGCTGATAGCCCCCATCGGCACGGAGGCGAATGTCTGCGGACGTCCGCCGGCGATATTCACGGCATACACCTGCTGGAAGATACCGGGCTGGGCAGCGGAGACAAGAGGCAGCACGTTGGCCGAGAAGAGCACGGTCGAGTCATTGAGAAACGCGCGTGGTGTCTCGTTGCCCGAGTTGGTGGTGAGCCGGCGGGGTGTGCCACCGTCGGCATCGATTGCAAAGAGATCGAGACTGCCCAGACGGTCGCTGGCGAATACTATCGTGCGGCTGTCAGGGCTCCACACGGGATACGAGTCGTATGCGGCACTCGATGTGAGCTGACGCGCTTTGCCACCATTCACGCCCACGGTGAACACATCGCCCTTATATGTGAAGGCCACGGTGGAGCCGTCGGGCGATATGGCCACATTGCGTAGCCACAGCGGGGTCTCTGCCGGCGCGGCCATTGCTCCGGCACATGTCAATGCCGTAATTATCAGTTTTTTCATATAATATTGTTATTATTTTTTCTTGTCATCACCAGGCTTGGCGACAAACGTGGCCACCATAGGATAATGGTCACTCGCCTTGAGCGAACCTCGCTCGATCTCCACAGCCTTCATGGCTCCCCGGTATAGGATATGGTCGATACGGAAGTAGAAATGATTGTCGTTGAAGGTGATGGTGGGCCACACGGCGGCATCCGTGAAGGCCTGGCGCAGGTCACACTCCCGCTCGAGCATGTTGAGGCCATAGCAGCCCACCGGGTCATTGAAGTCTCCGCACACTATCACATTCTCGCCGCCGAATTTTCGGATATAGCTTACCAGCAGCTTCACCTGCTCGGCTCGTTCGAGAGACGCGCTGTATAGCCTCGGCATCATCTCATGGCGTACTACGCTGAGCTCCGAGCGGTTGACCTCGCGCATATCGGTAGCCTCCTTGAATATCTGCTTCTGGTCTCTCGACAGCGAAAGAGAGCGCAGATGCACATTGAACAGGTTGACAATCATGCCGTCGATATTGAGACGACATCCTATCACATCACCGCTGCGGAATTTCTCCTTGGGAAATGTAAACGGCAATGCCTCAGCCGGAAACCTCGACAATATGGCAAATTCCTTATTGGCATAGATATATGGATACACCTCGTTAAGCTCGGCAAGCTGATCTTCGGTGATATTGTTGCGGATCGTAGGTTGCAGATATTCCGCCTCCTGCAGACACACCACATCGGGGCGCAACGTCAATATGTAATCCATCTGGGCATTGGAGCATGTCCCTTCAGGATTGGTATTGTCGGAAAAAAAGCACACGTTGTAAGTCATGACCGTAAACGACCGGGCCCTGTCGGACGCGCTCAATCCGCCGAACCTGAAATTGAGCGGACAGAAATCGTGCAACTGGGCTATGCAGCACAGCATCGCCACGCCCATCACTATGGCGTTGCGCCTCCACCATATCAGATCCAGCACCAATGACACCAGGGATGCAGCCGCCCATGCCGGAAATGTCATCACGGCCACCACCGCATATTTGCTTTCGGCCGGCTCGACATATCCGCTCCACGCACTGATCATCAGGCCGGCAGCCACGAGAGCGTTGACTATAGTCACGCACACGTTGATGACACGCCGCATCACACTCCTGGGCTGTTGTACTTCGTCTTTCATTTCTTTATTCTGCGTGATATGTCAAACAACTGCTGTCGCTCGCGGGGTGTCAGGGACTCGTAACCCGATCGGCTCACCTTGGCCAGTAGCGTATCGAGCATGGCATTGTCATCACCCTGTGTCCCGGATACCGAGCCCGCGGCCGCTCTCCATTCAGCAGGCAGTCGGCGCAGAAAGGGCCGGGCCAGATCTATGCCGCTGCGCCTCAACACCACATACAGGGCGCCCGCGCCCAGACCGGCGGCGTGGGCCACACACTCATCTATCGTCGGGGCAAGCACCACAAAGAATACCACTGCCACCAGCGCCACCCAGATAATCCTCACCTCGCCGAAGAGCATGAGATTGACATGCCACGAGGGCGACAGCACCATCACCGCGCCTATGATGGCAAGCACAGAGCACGAGGCCCCTATCAGACCGCTATGGGCCGATACCCCCAGCGCGTTGCACACCAGAAACGCGGCGGCCCCGGCAAGTCCGCCGTAGAGATACAGGGCGAGCAGGCGTCTGCCCGACTGGGTCATTTCGAACAGACGCCCGAATAGCATCAGCCACAACATATTGGCGAATAGATGCAGGAAGTCGTGGTGTACAAACATATATGTCATCACCGTATATATCCGCCACGGCAACAGATTGTCGACCGGAGGCACCGAGAAATAGCTTATCCATGTATATGGCGAGTGGCTCACGAGAGCGCCCACCGACACTATCACCCACATTACGAAGTTGACAGTCACAAGCCGCGTGATCGTGTCTCGCCACAGCCAGCGCTTGAAATAGGCCTTAGCCTCGTCGATATTCCGCTCAATAGTAGCCATTGAATGTCCCTTTCTTCTTCCAGTACCAGATAATCAGGAATCCGAACAACATACCGCCTACGTGGGCGAAATGCGCCACATTGTCTGTGGCGTTAAAGGCTCCGAGCGAGAGCTCCACTGCTCCGAATATCAGCACCATCCATTTGGCCTTGATCGGTATGGGTGGCATCAGCAGCATTATCTCGCGGTTGGGGAAGAGCATACCGAAAGCGAGGAGCACCCCGTAGATCGCGCCCGACGCTCCTACCACCGGCGTATTCACCAGTGCGTTGATATGGGCCAATGTCGGGTCGGTGAAGGTCATCCCTCTCAATAATGCGCGGTAGCCCTCGTTGACTATCTGTGAGAATTCCTCGGATGTAAACATCGTCATATATTTCTGCAGCATTATCGCGTACACGCCCTCCTGCACCAAAGCCGCTCCTATGCCGCACGAGATGTAGTAGAACAGGAATCGCTTCGGCCCCACCGCCCACTCTATCTGCGGACCGAACATCAGCAGCGAGAACATGTTGAAGAAGAAATGGAGAAATCCACCATGAACAAACATGTACGTAAACAGCTGTCCGGGATTAAAGACCGGGGAGGAGAAATAATGGAGTGCCAGATACTTGTAAATAAACGCATCGTTTGGCAACAAGAGCATCATCACGAACACCACCGCGTTGACCAATATCAGATTTTTGGTCACCGGAGGCATCATGCGCCAGTAATTTGAATTAAATGACATATCTATAGTATTATACCCATTTAAGCTGCAAATTTATAAAAAATTTGCCAATTTACCTCAATTCATTATTTTTGCAGTCTGAATTTTGTTAACTGATCCATGAGACTTTTCAAGATAGCCCTGTTGGCGATTGCCGCCTTTACCGCCTTTTTCGCCCGCGCTCAGCGCTTGGCCGTGCTCAGCGATGTACACGTCACCCCGGGTAATGACAACGAGGTCCAATTGCGCCTCGCTGTCGATGAAATTAATACCGGCAAGTATGATTTCGTAGTGATGAACGGTGACCTCAGCAACGAGGGCTCAGATGCCGAGCTGCTCAATGTCAAGGGAATACTCGACCGTATTCAGGCACCCCTGTTCGTCCTTCCCGGCAATCACGAAAACAACTGGAGCCAGAGCGCCACCAAGACATTCGTCGATCTGTGGGGCAACGACCGATTTGCCGCCGTCATCGACTCACTGGTGATAGTAGGCGTCAACTGCGGCCCGTATATGAAGATGGGCGACGGCCATATCAAGCAGGAAGATCTGCATTGGCTCCGCTCCACCCTCGACTCCCTCGTCACGCCGGACAAGCGCGTGCTGTCGTTCTGCCACTACCCCCTGCTCGACGACCTCGACAACTGCGGTGACTACCTCGCCCTGCTCCAGAGCTATCCCGTGATAGCCCATATCAACGGACATTACCATACATGGCGCAGCTACATCGCCGGTGGCGATGACAGCGGCAGCGACCTGCCATGCGTGATGACTCGCGCTCTGGATGTTCGCGACGGCAACTACGGCTATGCCATAATCGAGGTGGATGCCGACAGTGTGCGCGTCTACAACAAGAATATCGGCAGCGGGCCGCAGCTAATGTTCTCATTCCCTGCCCTTACCTCTCACACTCCGGCACAGCCAAAGGCTGTAAGAGGTGTCACCGTTCCCGAGGGATTCACAGTGGAGAAGGTGTGGACCGACAGCGCGTCGATCTTCACCCGTCTTGGCTTCGACGATGATAACATCTACTTCGGCAACTCCCTCGGCCACGCCTGCGCCGTGGGCCGCTCCTCTGGCCGCTCGTGGTCTGCACCCACCGGTGCGAGCCTATTCAGCCGCCCTGTGTCATTAGGCACCGGCCGCGTAGCCTTCCCCATGCACGACGGCATAATGATACTTGATGCCGCCGACGGACATGTCATCACCAAGACCGCATCCAAGGAAGGTCCATACGTGGCCGACGGCACCCTCACACCCGACGGCGCAGGCTATATCCAAGGCGGCTACAAGCGCATCGAGCGCCGCCGGCCCGACGACGGCTCCCTCGTATGGACCTACGACTCTATCCTCAACTATTGCCAGGCGGCTCCGGCCATCGACGGCGATGACCTGATATTCGGTGCATGGGACACCAACCTGCGCGCGCTCGATCTCAATACCGGCTCACTGAGATGGATCTGGAACAACGGCAAGACGGCCAATATGCTCGGCCCGGGCAATGTAGTGCCTGTCATCACTCCCGACAAGGTATTCGTGGTTGCTCCCGACAGATACATGACCGCCATCGACCGCTCAACAGGCCGTCAGCTCTGGCGCGACAACAGTCACCGCTACCGCGAGAGCCTGGGCCACAGCGCCGACCTCTCCCGTATCTATGCCAAAACCATGGACGGCGAGCTCGTAGCCGTAGATGCCACATCACCCGGTTTCAGTGAGCTGTGGACGGTTGACTTGGGTATCGGATACGACCACGCGCCATGCATCATACTGGAAAAGGACGGGTATGTCTACGCCGGTAGCCGCCGTGGTATAGTCACCATCACCCGCGCCGACACCCCTGAGCTGATAGCATCTCTGCCTCTGGGTGTGAGCGAGGTCAACGGCATCGACCTCGACCCGGTCACCGGCGACATCTACGTATCCCTCATCGAAGGCACCATCTGGCGAATATCTCCCCAGGTCCGGAACCGATGATATGCGTCAAGTCGCGAATTTTCACTATCTTTGCAGCCGGGACAGCTGAGTGTCCCCCGCTAACTTAAAAATCCTGCGTTTGCCGACATGAAAAAAGACCACTTCATGCTATGGAGCCTGCTGGCTGTCTCTT
>CAZBWZ010000109.1:0-7567 GCA_964495725.1 uncultured Bacteroides sp. | reverse complement strand
GGCCACAGTATATACGAGTCAGAGCTGGTCTTGGCTCCGCGTTCGAGACTGCCCTGATGTATGGGGCCGAGCTTATACATGTGGTTGCTCTGATTCGAGCCCGAGCCCGCGTTCATGAACGAGAACATTCCGGCGATCAGCAGCGTCGACTTGTGGTGCGTGACTGTAAACGGCCCGGCGAACAAGGCGCAGGCCTCTCCGTTCTCGCCCTGGCAGTTGCTGAAGAAGAGCGAGTCCGATGCCGAATACGTATGTCCCATGTGACAATGCTGGCCTACATAGCAGCGGCTAAGCATCGTGCCGTCCTCTATCGAGCATCCGCTCTGTATGATGAAGTCGTCGAGCACCACGCCGTAGCCTATATGCACGGGCGCATGTGCGTTGCTCACGATGGTGCCGTTCTTGAGGCGCCCGGCTCCCTCTATCTTGCAGCAGTCGCCTATGTTCACATTCTTAATATATCCGGCGTCCACCACCGACACGTTACGGCCGATACGTCCTACGGGCGATGTGTTGGCGGCGGCGTAATCGGCGGCCATCTTCTGCAGGTTTCTCACCACCTGGGGGTGGTGACGGTACATGGCCTCTATATAAGCCTCATGGGCGGTAAGTCCCGTGTGTATGGTCACCTCGCGGCCGCCTGTCTCGTTGAGCACCGACACCTCCACGCCGTTGCCGAAGGCCGACTCCCGGTCTACAAGGATAATGTCGACATTCTCCACAAACGTATCTTCGTCTATGATATAATTGGCCATATAATTCTTGACATTCTCTATACAGCAATTGTCACTTATGACCACATTATGCAGGGTGGAATAGAATATGCCGCTGTGCTTGTGGATACCCCCGGGCATCGTGAACACCTTATCAAATCTGCCGATATACACACAGCCCGAAAATCTCGATGAGCGTATGTATCTGAGGTCGGTGCCGTCGCACACCTTCACGGTGTCCCAGTCCTGGGCCGTGCAGTTGTTGTGCCGCAGCGTCTCTATCTCTTCAGCCAGCAGCGGACGGTAACGGTCGAGCGCACCCTCGCCGCAGAGACGGATCACCTCCTTTTCAAAATCAAAATTAGCCATAGGTCGGATTCAATTAAAAAATTTCCCCAAAGGTAATAATTTTTTATCAATATGCCCGCATCTCCCGCACCCAAACCTATTAAAAATCATGCGGTAAAAAAATTTGACCGGATCCAGATAATCTCGCGATTTGTGGATCCGGCCATGTCCTATCTAATCAAAAGCCATTATATCTGTTGTTTCTGTAACCTGACTAATGGTAAAAAAATGAAAAAGTTGAATCTTGTTACACACTTATGACCCCGCCGACCCGCGCCGGTTTAATCGAGACATCAACAATTAACATCCTTTAACCAAATATGTAACCTTCGCACACTCATCGTTGCAGCACAGACACTTACGGAGACGGATAAAAATTTAGACAATCAATATATCCAACTTACAAGTTTTTTTGTAACTTTGCATCTACAGACCAATCATGAGAAACGTGCTCAGACATATCATCCCGGCGGTAATCGCGATCGCGACGCTACTTGCAGCAGTGCCCGCATCCGCACAGGTCAACACCGACCAGGTGATGCGCATAGGCGTCAACGCTATGAGCTTCGACGACTACATCCTCGCCATACAATATTTCAACCAGGCCATACAGGCCAAGCCATACCTCGCGCGCCCCTACCACATGCGCGCCGTAGCCAAATACAACCTCGAGGACTATGCCGGAGCCGATGCCGACGCCACTAAGGCGCTTGAGATCAATCCCTACATCACTGAGGTATACCGCCTGCGCGGAGCCGCACGCCAGAACATAGGCCGATACGCCCAGGCCATCGACGACTACGACCGCGCGCTCGAGTCCGACCCCTCGGACCAGCGCGTGCTATTCAACAAAGGTCTGGCGCTCTCGGCCATGCAGCGCTACACCGACGCCGACACGATATTCGGCCAGCTGATAAGGCGCAGCCCGGGTCTCGACATAGCCTACTTCGGGCGCGCCAGCGTCAACATCGCATCAGGCGACACCATCGCCGCCACCCGCTGGCTCGACAAGGGTATCGAAATCAACCCCAACGACTTCAACGCCTACATCATGCGCTATCAGATCGCCGCCGGCGCCGACGACAACGAGGCCGCCCTCGCAGCCATCGACAAGGCCATACAGCTCTCGCCACGCTCCACCGACCTATACATCGCCAGAGCCAACCTCAGATACCGCACCGATGACTATTTCGGAGCCATGGCCGACTACTCATACGCCCTCGACCTCGACCCCGCCAACGACCGCGCCCTCTACAACCGAGCCATGTTGCGCACCGAGGTGCAGGACCTCGACAACGCCATATCAGACTATGAGCAGATACTCAGCTCAGACCCCGACAACGACCTCGCCATCTACAACTACGCCATGATCCTCGCCCAGAAAGGCGATTACAGACGGGCCATCAACGCCCTCTCTCGATTCATCAGCCTCTACCCCCACCTCTCCACCGGATACTTCCTGCGCAGCGAGTGGCAGCTGGCCCTCGGCGACAAAGCCGCCGCCAAAGCCGACTACGACAAGGGCCGCGACCTCGCCGACTACCGCAGCCCCATACGGCGCCCCGTAAGGAAAAAGAGCAAGCTCGAAAAGAAATACGAAGAAGACGCAGCCGCACGGCAAGCCGCTCAAGACACCATACCCACAGACATCGAGGAGCTCACACCCGAAGAATTCGAGCGCAGGCTCACCAACCTCATCGAGATCGACAACCAGACTGATCTGGGAGTGCAGTACGACAACTCGTCCATACGCGGCCTGATACAAAACCGCAACTTCAGCGCCGAGACCGAGCCCTACATGCTCATATCCTACTACCCCACCCCCACCGAGCTGCAACGCAAGACATACTACCTCAAGGAGGCCGACGACATCAACACCACACACATCCTGCGCAAGAATCTGGCCGTGACACCACAGCCCGCACAGCCCTCGGCCGCCGACATACAGGGACATTTCGCATCGGTTGAATACTTCAACTCGGCCCTCTCCACCGACAAGCCCCGCTCGGCCGACTACATAGGCCGGGCCATGGACTTCATCACCCTCAAGAACTACGAAGCCGCCATCGACGACATCGACCGCGCGCTGGCCCTCACCCCCGGATATGCCCTCGCCTATCTGCTCAGGGCACAGGCACGCATCAGCGCCGCACCCGACGGCGACACCCCGCGCCCCGCCACACTGCGCATGGTGCTCGCCGACCTCGACGAAGCCATCAACCTCTCGCCACGCAACGCCGTGGCCTGGTACAACAAAGGCAACACCCTGTTCGAGCTCGGCGACTACACATCAGCCATCCTCGCCTACACCAAGGCAATCGAATACCAGCCCGACATGGGCGAAGCATACTTCAACCGGGGATACGCCGACCTCAAGCTCGGCAACACCGTCTCCGGAAAGACCGACCTCAGCAAAGCCGGCGAGCTCGGCATCGTGCCGGCATACAACCTGATGAAGCGAATTACCACAAAATGATAAGAGCAACACAAACCCCTAAAAAACAATAGACATGCTTACACAAAAAGATCGCGACACACTCGCCGCACGCGGCATCACCGAAGACAAGCTCAACGAGCAGCTCGGCCGCTTCGCCACCGGATTTCCCTACCTGCGCCTCTACGCATCGGCCAAAGTAGGCCAGGGCATACTGCGGCTCGACGCCGCCCAGCAGGCCCAGGCCACCGCACGCTGGGACAAATACCTCGCCGACGGCGGCGACGTATGCAAATTCGTACCCGCCTCCGGCGCCGCCTCACGCATGTTCAAGGCCCTGTTTGCATTTGTCAACGGCGACAGCGACACCCCCGCCCCAGGCAGCGATGTCGACAAGCTCCTGACCGACATCACCAAGGCACCCTTCTACGCCGAGCTCGATGAGGTCACACGCCGCCTCCACGGCAAGAGCGTCGCCGACCTCCTGGCCGACCAACGCTATAAAGACATCATCGCAGCCATCATACTGCCCGACGGACTCAACTACGGCAACCTGCCCAAGGCCGTGCTCACATTCCACCGCTACGCCGACGGCTCAACACGCACACCTCTCGACGAGCAGCTCATGGAGGGCGCCCAGACCGCTGCCACCGGCGGCAAAGTCAAGCTGCACTTCACCGTATCGGCCGCACACCAGGGACTATTCGCCGACAAGCTCGCCACAGCAGTGCCCGCATTCGAGTCACTCACAGGCGTGAAATATGACGTCAGCACCTCAGAGCAGAAACCCTCTACCGACACCGTGGCCGCAACACTCGACAACGCCATATTCCGCGACGACAACGGCGACATGGTATTCCGCCCGGGCGGACACGGAGCCCTCATCGAAAACCTCAACGACATCGACTCCACCGTAGTATTCATCAAGAACATCGACAACGTCGTGCCCGACTCACAGCGCCAGGCCACCATCACATCCAAGAAGGTACTCGCCGGCACCCTCATACTCGCACACGACAAGGTAGACGAATACCTGCGCAAGCTCAACGCCGGCGACCGCGACCCGCAGCTCATAGCCGACACCATCGCCCTGCTCAAAGACACATTCTCGGTAATCGCCGACGAATACACCACCCTCAAAGGCGAAGAGCTCGCCGCGTTCCTCATCTCACAGCTCAACCGCCCCCTGCGCGCATGCGGCATGGTGCGCAACGAAGGCGAACCCGGCGGAGGCCCCTTCATAGCCTACAACCCCGACGGCACAGCATCACCCCAGATTCTTGAATCCACACAGATCGACACATCAGTGCCCGAATACGCCGACATCATGAAACAGGCCACGCACTTCAATCCCGTCGACCTGGTATGCTACATCAAGGACATCGACGGACACAAGTTCAACCTCCCCGACTTCGTCGACCCCGACACCGGATTCATATCATCTAAATCACTGGGCGGACGGGAGCTGCGCGCCCTTGAGCTCCCGGGCCTCTGGAACGGCGCCATGAGCAACTGGCTCACGATATTCGTCGAAGTGCCCGCCGAGAGCTTCAACCCCGTCAAGACCGTCAACGACCTGCTGCGTCCAGCACACCAGGCATGATCACACCGGGCGGCCGCCACTGCGGCGGCCGCCGTTACCGGCAACACACAAAAAATCTTTTCCTGACGAAAAAAAAATGTACACTTACGACCAAGCCTACGAAGCCACACTGAAATATTTTGACGGCGACGAACTCGCCGCACGCGTGTGGGTGAGCAAATACGCCCTGAAAGACTCGCTCGGCAACATCTACGAACTCACACCCGACGACATGCACCGGCGCATAGCATCAGAGATAGCACGCATCGAAGCCCGCTACCCCTCACCCATGATAGCCGATGAAGTTTTCGCCCTGATGCAGGATTTCAAATACATCGTGCCCCAGGGCAGCCCCATGACCGGCATCGGCAACCACTTCCAGGTATCATCACTCTCCAACTGCTTTGTCATCGGCATCGACGGACGCCCCGATTCATACGGCGGCATCATACGCATCGACGAAGAGCAGGTGCAGCTGATGAAACGCCGCGGAGGCGTAGGCCACGACCTCAGCCACATACGTCCCAAAGGCACACCCGTCAACAACTCCGCCCTCACATCCACAGGCCTCGTGCCATTCATGGAGCGCTACTCCAACTCCACACGCGAGGTAGCCCAGGACGGCCGTCGCGGAGCCCTGATGCTCACCGTATCGATCAAGCACCCCGACTCAGAGGCATTCATCGACGCAAAGATGACCGAAGGCAAGGTCACCGGAGCCAACGTATCGGTGCGCATCACCGACGATTTCATGAAGGCCGTCACCGAGGGCACTCCGTTCATACAGCAATATCCCGTCGACAGCCCCGACCCCGCCATAACCAAAGAAATAGACGCCGGAGCGCTGTGGCACAAGATCATACACAACGCATGGAAATCGGCCGAACCCGGAGTCCTCTTCTGGGACACCATCACACGCGAATCCGTGCCCGACTGCTACGCCGACCTGGGATTCACCACCATCTCCACCAACCCGTGCGGCGAGATACCCCTATGCCCCTACGACAGCTGCCGCCTGCTCGCGATCAACCTCTACTCATACGTAGAGAATCCCTTCACACCGCAGGCACGCTTTGATTTCGAGCTATTCGACACCCATGTCAGGAAAGCACAGCGCATCATGGACGACATCATCGACCTGGAGATGGAGAAGATCGACACCATCATCCACAAGATCGACTCAGACCCCGAGCCCGAAGAAGTGCGCTCGGCCGAGCGCCATCTATGGGAGAAGATACGAGCCAAAACACTGCGCGGCCGACGCACAGGTGTAGGCACCACAGGCGAAGGCGACATGCTCGCCGCCATGGGCCTGAGATACGGCACCCAGGAGGCCACCGACTTCTCAGTATCCGTACACAAAGCCCTCGCCCTGGCCGCATACGCCTCATCCGTGGATATGGCACGCCAGCGCGGCTCATTCGAGATCTACGATGCCGGACGCGAAAAAGACAACCCCTACATCCGGCGCCTGCGCCAGGCATCCCCCGAGCTATACGCCGACATGGTGAAATACGGCCGGCGCAACATCGCCTGCCTCACCATAGCTCCCACAGGCACCACCAGCATCATGACACGCACCACATCAGGCATCGAGCCCGTATTCCGCCCGGTCTACAAGCGCCGCCGCAAGGTCAATCCCACCGACAAGGAGGTGCATGTCGACTACGTCGATGACTCGGGCGACGCATTCGAGGAATACATCGTATACCACCCCAAATTCCTGGAGTGGATGAAGATCAACGGCCACGAGCTATCCGAGCGCGGCACACAAGAGGAAATCGACGCCCTGGTGGCCGCATCGCCCTACGCATCGGCCACAGCCAACGACATCGACTGGCTGGAGAAGGTGAGGATGCAGGGAGCCATACAGCAATGGGTCGACCACTCAATCTCAGTCACCATCAACCTGCCGTCAGACGTAAGCGAGGAGACAGTCAACGACCTCTACCTCCAGGCTTGGCGCGCCGGATGCAAAGGATGCACCGTATACCGCGACGGCAGCCGCTCGGGCGTGCTGCTCGATGTCAAGAAAGACAAGGCCGCCCCGCAGCAGACGACACTCATCGCCGAAGTCAACAGACACGTGGCAAAACGCCCCACCGAGCTCGAGGCCGATGTCGTGAGATTCCAGAACAACAAAGAAAAATGGATAGCCTTCGTAGGCCTCGTCGACGGACGCCCCTACGAGATATTCACGGGACTGGCCGATGACGAAGACGGCATATTCTGCCCTAAATCCGTCAACCACGGCAAGATCATCAAGGCCACAGCCGCCGACGGCACCAAGCGATACGACTTCCAGTTTATCAGCAAACGCGGACTCAAGACCACCATCGAGGGACTCTCGTATAAATTCAACCCCGAATTCTGGAACTACGCCAAACTCATCTCCGGCGTGCTGCGCTACGGCATGCCTATCGAACAGGTGATAAAGCTCGTCGGAGGCCTCGAACTCGACAGCCAGTCGATCAACACATGGAAGATGGG
>CAZBWZ010000108.1:0-7647 GCA_964495725.1 uncultured Bacteroides sp. | reverse complement strand
CGGTGTAATTCGGGTCGGGGTGAATCCATATCGTGTCCTCGCCGCCCTCAAACACGCCGCCGAGTATCGCCGCAAGTGAGCCAGGGCCGAGCTGGGTATTGGCCACGGGCAGCATGTCGGCCTTGAGAGAGCTGTGCGCCACATACCAGTCGAGATAGTCGGCGCGCCATTGGGGGTCAAACCATTTCTGGTCGAGGCTCGCAGGCGCGGCCGGCATCTTCACATCGGCGTGCGGAGCCACACCCTGCTGAAAGTGTTCCCACATGTTCAGCACTATACCCTTGTGGTTCCACCAATCGATATAATGTTTCTTAGTCTCCTCGAGATTTTCTTTCCAAGTATTCATCTTTGTAATGGTATTATCAGTCATCGGCAAAAACATCGGGATAGAGTGCCCAGATACCGGGGAATGCGGCATTCACCTCTATCTGCTCGGTCTTGCTCAGATCCATCTGATCGGTGCAGTCAGCACGGTAGGGATACAGAGGTAGCGCGGTGCCTTCTTTGACAAACACGGGCATATTGGCCCGGGCTACCTCCACATTCTTCAGCCATCTGGCGCCCTCGTATAGCTCGCCCGTGAAGAAGTCGATCCATCGGCCATCCGGTAGGTAGATGTCACGTCGGTCCTCGGAGTTCATTACCGGAGCTACCAGGAAGCTGCCGCCGAAATAATACTGGTCATCGATATGGCGGCAAGTGATGTCGTCGGGGTTACGGAATATCATGGCCTCGACCAGCGAATCACCGGTAGCGATGGCCTTCTCGCTCTCCTTCACGATATATGGTATGAGACAGTAGCGCAGTCTCCACCAGCGTTTCACCAATGAGGCGATCGCGGGATAGTGCCAGGGTTCGCGCTTGCCGGTGCCGTGATAGCGTATGTGCGAGGTGAATACACCGAATTGTGTCCAACGCAGATACACGTCGTCGTCGACCGGAGAATTCATGAAATTTGGCAAGGTATGGAATCCCGGCACATCGTGGCTCCAGAATGCGAAGCCGGAGAGACCGAAATGCAGGCCTCCCTTGAGCGAACCGGCCAGACCGTCCCATGAGCTGCAAGAGTCACCGCCCCAGTGCAACGGATACCGCTGGCAACCGGCCCATGCCGCACGCGCCCACACGATGCCGTCTCCGGTCACCTCCTTGGTCACCTCGTAAGCAGCTTTCTGATACAGCAGCGCGTAGAGATTGTTGAGCAACTCGGGCTCCATGCCCTTATACACTGCATCCATATGTATATTTTCGCCGAAATCGGTCTTGATACATGACACACCCATATCCAGCAGATTCTTCAGCAGACCTTTATACCAGACTGTGGCTGCGGGATATGTGAAATCGATGGTGCCGGCGTAGTCGAGGGCCGAGAAGTTGGAGCCCTCAGAGGCCTGCTGCCTGGTGAGCCGGCATATATATTCGTTATCGCGCGCCTCGTCGATCTGCTCGGCATCCTCGGCCACATAAGGGAGCTGCCATAACGACACCCTGAAGCCCCGCTTGTTGAGGTCGCGGACGAATTTCTCGGGATCAGGAAAACGCTCCTCGTTGAATTTCCATTCACAGAGCCAGTCGGTACGAAACCATCCGGTATCAAGATGTATCACGTCACAGGGATAGTGCTCGGCACGCAATCTGTCGCATATCTCATTCACCTCATCGGCACTGAAATATGTCATGCGGCTCATCCACACGCCGAAACTCCACAGAGGGGGCATCGACGGATAGCCCGTGAGATCACGGTAGCCGCGGATTATCTCCTCCACCGAGTCACCGCCTATCACGAAAGCATCGACAAGGGGCTGATAGCTGAGAAACTGCACCGAGCGCGACGAGTGGCACGCAAGATCGAGCTTGCAATGCGAGGTGGTGTGATAGAATGTGCCGTACATACGGCTCGATATATAGAAAGGTATGTTTTTGTATGTGCGTGTGTTGTTGACACCCTGGCCATCCTGATTCTTCAGCAGGAAGCAACGTCCGCTCAGGTCCATCTTGGCGAAGCGCTCTCCCGTGCCGCCGAAACACTCGTCGTGCCCGCACGCAAACGACAGGGTGGCCCTTTCCTTCTTCCCCTCCAGCTCACAATAGGCAAGTGGCAGGGCATCATAGCGGGGCGGCGAGAAGTGGTCGTAGGCAGCGAGCCGTATCTCGCGCTTGCCGTCAGGATAAAGCGTGAGGTCGAGAGTCTCCTGCGGATCAGGCTGCAGGTCGCTCCAGCGCTCCACCACAGGCTCGCGTGTGTCTATCACGGCACGCACGATGCCGTCGGCCTCCGTTGTGATCGTGTATACCCCGTCGGCATAGCTGACAGCCAAAGGGAGTCGCGCCACGCGCCCGTCGAGCATCATCATCTCGGATTCATCGGTCATCCTTATCTCACCGAAGCCCATGAATAAGCGCAATATTTTCGGTCCGTACTGCCTCAGCACCAGAGTATGGTAGGCACGCGGGGCCGATGTGTCGGCTGCCATGTCATTATCAAGTTTCTGTTTCTGAAAAGGCACAGTGATATGTATATCACCGTCTACTGCCCTTACATCTGTGGGGCGGCAGGCCTTCCACAGAGATTCCGGTTTGCCGAGCTCGGCATCAAAATCAAGAAAATCAAACAGATGATAATTCGTTTGTTTCATTTTAGTTCTGTAGTTGATGGTGCGAAGCGATTGTTGAGCTTAACCTGCGGGCCATTGTTCCTGACCACAAGCGCCGGACCTGGGCGGTTGTAGCCGAATTCAGGATCAGGGCACAAATTGCCCTCGACGGTGAATCCGTCGGTCGCTTCGTCAAAATAGATATAGAATCCCCTGTCGTTGGTGGCGTAAGGGGCGTCGATTTTGTCTTCGATACGGTTGCCGGAAATCACGGAGCCCGGCTGGTTGGAGAGCGTGTATATGCCGCCTGCATCATAGAGCGTGGAGGCGAAATGATGCACATAGTTGTCGGTGATGCGGTTGTTGCGCATTCCGCTCTCGAGCGGAGTCCATCCCCAGCCCACGCAGATACCCGAGTAGTTGAGGTGTGACACCTCGTTGTCGGTGATTGTGAGATCGCGCACATATCCTGCGCCTATGCCCACGCATCCCCAGTCTTCGTTGGTGGCGTCGGTGATGAGATTGCCGCTGACTGTTATCTCCGAGCAGATATCGTTGTCTACAGCGGGCTTGTAAGGCACATGGGTCTCGAATCCTCCGTCAGGGAAGATACCTATCTGCAGCGCCGTGCCGCCGATGTCGGTAAAGCGGCAGTCGGTGACCGACGAACCCGTCACACCCACGATATAGTCGAGGCCGGTGGCGCCGAGGTGGCTGAATGTACATCCGTTGAAGTCTATGCCCGAGGCATGGCTCACCGTGACGGCGGCCTCTGGGCGTGCGATCCACGCCTGATTCTCGAGCTCGGCTTTCTCAGGTAGTCCGGGTATCTGCAACTTGTAGGCATCCAGCAGGCGGAATCCGCCTTGCAGGGTGACATGGCCTTCGGCTGACGGACGTCTCCATGCCGCGTATTCAAAACTAATGCCATCGAAGTGTACGTCCCTCACCGGGCGCTCACGGATACCCTCCACACTCAGCAGTGTCTCCAGCACGGGCAGGACAGCTGATACCCGCTGCATCTCCTGGTCTGGTAGCGGATAATAATAGATGAGCCCCGACGGATAATCCTGATACCACTCGCCGGGCTCATCGAGCAGCTCAAGGGCGTTGGCGAAGTAGTATGACGAATTACCCTTCTCGCCGCCGATCACAGGCTGAGGCCACGGATGTGCGAATTCAAGCTGACTCTCCGGGTCGTGAAACCTCACCTCCACATTGCCGTCGGCAAGCGGGGTGATACTCTTCACCCTCAATATGGCCATTGCCCAACGCTGATGCACATACATCTCAAGCTGAGCGGCATCCGTGAGGTCAATCCCCGGGGCAGGTACCGTGATTGTCATATTCTCGGGGTCGAAGTCTACCATACGCTGCATCACACCGGGAGCGAACTGTGCTGCCCGGGTGGCCTTGACACCATCGACATAGAGCTGACGCGACTCTACCATGCGGTTGCCGACATGCGGAGCCGGTGCCACCCATATACTGTCTCTGAGACGTGCGGGCACACGCTTGTCATCGGTGCCCCTGCTCCACCCTGTTATGTCCACGCCACCGCTTATCACCGGACTCGCTCCCGGGGCCGCGCACACGGTAGTCACCGATCCGTTGCGACCGCTGTCCTCCGGACGCACAAACAGAGGGCGGGTGAGCGTATATATGCCATCGGCAAGGATGATATTGATGTTGCCTTCGGCACCCGCATCTCCTAACCGCCGCCACTCGCGGGCCCGCTTGAGCGCCTCACCGACAGTGCGCAGAGGCTCCGCGGCACTACCGGTCGCCGTGTCGCTTCCGGCCGGAGACACATATATATTACCGGCACTTACGGAGGTCACCGCTGTAAGTGCGGCTAAAAGTGTATTTATCAGCTTCATGAGTTAACATACTTTGCATGATGAGATATGTAATCCGGAAGAGATTACTTTCGTCCACAAAGTTAGTAATTTTTTATACCTCCGTGTATTCAATTATTAGTTTTTTTCCTAATTTTGCATCAAATAGATAAATGACCGATATGAAAATAAATATGTCTGAATGGATGCGCGGCATCATCGCACGCAAGGATGTCGTGGCTATCCCCGTAATGACACACCCGGGCATCGAGCTCACCGGTGATACCGTGCTCAAGGCCGTGACAGATGGCAAAGCCCATTGCGAGGCCATAGTAGCACTCGCCAATAAATATCCCACCGCTGCGGCAAGCGTGATAATGGATCTTACCGTAGAGGCCGAAGCCTTTGGCGCGGAAATAGCATTCACCGAGCACGCGGTGCCTGCCGTCATCGGTCACCTATTGAGCTCGGCCGATGACATCAAGGCGCTGCAGGTGCCTTCTCTCCGGGCCGGGCGCGTGCCCCAGTATCTTAAAGCCAATCTGCTGGCCGCTCGCGCTATCACCGACCGCCCCATAATAGGCGGGTGTATCGGGCCGTTCTCGCTCGCCGGTCGCCTCTACGACATGTCCGAGATAATGATGCTGATCTATGAGGATCCGGATGCCGCACATACGCTGCTCAAGAAATGCACCGACTTTATCCTGCGCTATTGCCTGGCTATCAAGGAGACCGGGGTCAACGGAGTGATGATGGCAGAGCCGGCGGCCGGACTCATGTCCAACGATGACTGCAAACGCTTCTCGTCGGATTATGTGAAATATATCGTGGACAATGTGCAGGACGACTACTTCTCGGTGATACTCCACAACTGTGGCAACACTGGCCACTGCACCAAGGCCATGGTAGATACGGGAGCTGCAGCCTACCACTTCGGTAACAAATGCGACATGGCCCAGGTGACACGCGATGTGCCCCCCACCGCTCTGTCGATGGGCAACCTCGACCCGGTATCGGTGTTCAAGGATGCGACACCTCAGCAGATGCGCGAGGCCACAAAGGAGCTGCTCGAAAAGATGCAGCCATACTCCAACTTCGTGCTTTCCAGCGGATGTGACACACCACCTCATACTCCGATGGCCAACATCGATGCATTCTTCGATCAACTGCGTCTATACAACGGCCAATGATATCACGCACACTCTCTTACGGCGACCTTGGCATCACTCCGGCGGATGTCTACACCCAGATGGGATACGGCGACTCCATGCCCGATGCCGCCACGGTCGCCGAGACCGAGGCGATGCTCTCTGAAGTCGTGGCCGTGACCCGTCCCTCTTACTGTTTTTTTGTCACGGACGGAGTGCTCGACACCCGCAATCACGTGCTGTCGGCTATGGGTCACGTATTCGATATCGGCAGAATAATCTCGGCCCAGCTCAGGGACTCGCAGCGCTATGCCTTTTTCGTAGCCACGGCCGGAGAGGAATTTGAACAGCTGAGGAAAGCCACCGAAGCAAGCGGTGACATGGTCAAGGCATACATCGCCGACAGCGTCGGCAGTGTCATCGCCGAGAAAACCGCCGACCGCATGGAAGCCGCACTCGACCAACTGCTCGCACCCGGAGGCTGGCGGCACACCAACCGCTACAGTCCGGGATACTGTGGATGGCACGTCAGCGGCCAGCACGACCTCTTCGCCATGTTTCCCGACGGCAAGCCCTGCGGAGTCACGCTCACCCCGTCGGCCCTGATGCTGCCCATCAAGTCGGTGAGCGGAGTAATCGGTCTGGGCGAGAATGTCAGACACCTCGACTACACCTGCGGCCTGTGCGACTACAAGCAATGCTACAAACGCCGCAAACCTGTGGCAACTGTCAGATAAAGTATTTTCATAACATCACCAATCTCCACACCCTACTGCCATGACTTACAACTATTGTGGCCACAGCGGATTGTTACTTCCGCCGGTATCCCTCGGCATGTGGCATAATTTCGGCGATACCACACCTTTCTCCACACAGCAAGAGATCGTGCTTCACGCCTTCGACTACGGTATCACCCATATTGACTTAGCCAATAACTACGGACCGCCTCCGGGCAGCGCCGAAGAGAACTTCGGCCGTATGATGCGACACAATCTCGCTTCACACCGCGACGAACTCGTGATATCCTCAAAGTCGGGCCATTACATGTGGCCCGGCCCCTACGGAGACATGACCTCACGCAAGAATACCTTTGCCAGCCTGCACCAGAGCCTGCGGCGCACTGGTCTCGAATACTTCGACATATTCTACAGCCACCGCTACTGTCCGGAGATACCTCTCGAAGAGACAGTGCAAGCCCTCATCGACATTGTCAGGCAAGGTAAGGCCCTGTATGTAGGCCTGTCGAAATATCCGGCCGACGTAGCCGCCAAAGCCTGCGAAATGATGGCCGGACAACACGTGAGATGCCTCATCTATCAAGACCGATACAACATGCTCGACCGCCATGTCGAGACCAACCAGCTGCCGATGGTGCGTGACCTCGGGCTCGGATTCATCGCCTTCTCTCCCCTGGCCCAGGGGCTGCTCACCGACCGCTATCTCTACGGCATACCCGCCCAATCGCGTGTAAACAAGGCTGGCAGCTTTCTGCACACCGGTGACATAACCGATGAGTGGCTGCACAAAGCCCGTATGCTCAATCAGATAGCCCACGACCGCGACCAGACATTGGCCCAGATGTCGCTGTCATGGCTCCTCGCCCGCGAGCAAGTCACATCAGTAATCGTCGGTGTCAGCTCCGTGGCCCAGCTCGACGACAACCTTGCAGCCACCGCCGCCCCACCCTTCACACCCGACCAGCTCACCGCCATCGACAACATCCTATTCCCCTGACCCGGTTGGCTGCCCCCCGATATCCCATTACTCCCGGCAACCCCCATGATCGCCTCCCGGGAGTCATCACCCATAGAGTCAAAGCCATCGCGGGCGCGTATAAGGTGGGCGTTTTCCGTTCCGTGCCGCTTTGCGGCATGGGCCGGTTCTCCCCCTCGGGCCCTCCCCAAAAAGTCCCTGCATAAAAATATGCGCAAAATATAAGGGTATTCAATAAAAAACATTAACTTTGCATCACCGATAAGAGACAACATTTATCTCTTGCGGCAATACAAAACATTATACCATGAGTAAATATCCCAAAATAGGCATACGCCCAATCATCGATGCCCG